>DDQB01000044.1 GCA_002342505.1 Acidaminococcaceae bacterium UBA2453 | reverse complement strand
AGGATAGATTGTTGCCGGTAAGAGGAGACGCCCCCGCACTGATATGTGCGGGGGCGTTTTTCCTGTTTCTTTTCTGTAATTTTACTTTCTATAACTTTGTTTGCGTGAACCGTGGGACGTTGTTTGTATTTTGCATTAAGATTAATCGTTGTGGTGTTCTGCATAAAAAGCATTATAATCTTTTAACATATACTGTAAAAGAGCGGGGGTATCCAATCCATATGGACACCGGCTTTTACAAAGATTGCAGTGTACACAATCATTTATTTTTTGCATTTTTTGATGCCATTCATCTGTCATAAAGCGTTTATAAGGAGAACGGCGCAACAGCATAGCCATTCTTGCCGCTTGGGGAATATCAATATCTGCAGTACAAGGGAGACAATATCCGCAGCTGCGGCAGAAATTTCCGGATAATTCTTTTCTGTCTTTTTCAATGACTTTTTTTAATTCATCAGTCATTTTCTGGTTAATTTCTGTAAGCTTTAACCATTGTTCCAGTTCCCAGTCGTGCTGGATACCCCAAATCGGGACCACATTATCATATTCCTGCATAAAAGCATAACATGCTGCTGCATTATTTAACATACCGCCTGACAGTCCTTTCATGGCGATAAATCCCATATCATGTTTTTTGCAATCCTGAACCAGTTCCAGATCTTTATCAGTTGCAAGATAGCAGAAAGGAAATTGTAACGTTTCAAAATATCCTGAGTCAATTGCCTGATGCGCTACTTTTAAGCGGTGATTGGTAATGCCGATATGGCGAATATAGCCTTTTCTTTTTGCATTTAGCGCTGCGGCATAGGAGCCTTTTTCATCATTCGGATCTGGCATGATTTCAGGATTATGAAACTGGAAAATATCAATATAATCTGTTTGCAGACGTTTCAGGGAAGTCTCAATATGTTTCGTAACTGTTTCATAATCAGTGGCGCCGCTTTTCGTGGAGATTATAATATTATGCCGGACATCGTGCAGGGCTTCGCCGATTTTTTCTTCGCTGTCAGTATATGCGTTGGCGGTGTCAAAATAGTTGATGCCGTTGTCATAAGCTTTGCGCAATAATTCACGGGATGCTTCGTGCGAAATTCGCTGGATAGGCAGACAGCCCATCGCTGTTTTGGTTACCAGTAATCCGGTTTTGCCTAATTTTACTTTTTTGATTTCCATGTTTTTTCCTCCCACTCTTTATACTTTTATAACCAGATATATCTGTCAGATCCTTCTTTAATATATTATACACTAATTGCAACTTTGGGTAGAAGAACTTATTTTAAATTATTTATATTTTCTGGTTGGTAAAATATTGGTCTTCATTTTCAATAATTATTTCTTTTAAAAGATAAAGTTTTCCGCTATAATGTTCATAGAGAATTGATAAATGTTTTAAGAATTAAATTAGAAAAACGAGAAACGGGAGGTTCGTGATGGAAACGACACAGGTTGCTAACTTCAGACGAGAGGTTTTGCGTCGTGTTGCGGAATATACATGGAATGATTGTCTGCCGGATCATATATATGATGTCCTTTATCAATTTGTGCGTGAAGATACCCCGCGTGTCCGGTGTTGTGTTCATAAGGAACGCGCCGTTTTAAAAAACCGTATCCAGATGGCTCTGTGGCAGCCGCTGGGCATGAATATTATAAATGCTTCTTACGCAGCTTTGACTGGGGAATTCGATAAATCGCTTCCGATTATGGATGTGCTTCCGGATGCCTGTGATGCCTGTCCGATCGACAGATATTATGTCACGGATGTTTGCCGCCATTGCATCCAGCATAAGTGTATGAATAACTGTCCTAAAAAAGCTATCAGTATCGTTAATAACAGAGCTTTTATCAACAGAGACATTTGTATAGAATGCGGTCGTTGTGCAAAATCCTGTCCGTATGGCGCAATTATTGAAATTAATCGCCCGTGTATCCGCGCCTGTGCGCTGGACGCGTTATCGGCAGGAGAAGATAGGCGTACAAAAATTGATTACAGTAAATGTACCCAGTGTGGGAACTGTCGTGCAGCCTGTCCTTTTGGCGCATTGGAAGAAAGAAGCATGATCGTTCCCCTGTTGCTGGCGCTGAAACAACATAAACCTGTGGTTGCCATGCTGGCGCCTTCTTTCGTTGGGCAGTTTGGAATGAAAATTTCAGCGGCCCAGGTCATTGCGGCTTTAAAGAAAATTGGCTTTGCGGATGTGGTGGAAGTCGCTGTTGGGGCCGATATAACTACATTGCATGAAGCAGAAGAATTTGCGGAAAAGGTGCCGGAGAAAATTTCTTTTATGACCAGCTCCTGTTGTCCGGCTTTTGTTTCTTTGGTGAAAAAACATTTTCCGGAATATGAAGAATATATTTCCAAGACTACTTCGCCAATGATTTCCTGTGGGCTATATGTTAAAGAAAAAGCGCCTGACATGATGACCTGCTTTATTGGTCCCTGTATCGCCAAAAAGCGGGAAGCGCTTGAACATTCCGACTGCGTGGATTTTGTCATCACATATGAAGAACTGCAGTGCATCTTTGAAGGGCTTAATATAGATTTGACTGTGCCTGTGGAAGAAGAATATGTTACGCAGGCTACCGCAGGGGGAATCGGTTTTCCGCTGACCCGTGGCGTCCAGGCATCTATGAAAGAGGTGCTTCCATCTGAACGGCAGAAGACTTTGGCTGCGGAATACGCAGATGGATTGGAAAATTGTAAAGATAAGCTGACATTAATTAAAAAAGGGAAGCTTGTAACAGAATATTTTGAAGGCATGGCCTGCTTTAACGGTTGCGTGGACGGACCGGGTTCAATGGCGCAGCAGGGATTGACGCGGGTACTTGTAACCAAATTTCAGCAGGCTGCTGAAAAGAAAACCAGCGATCAGAGTACGGATGCCGTAGAAGCGGTGAAGAAAATCAATTTTGAAGTCTGATATATACAGCGTTTCCTTATTTTTGCATAGTTTCTTTTACAAAATATTTGTCATATATTGCAAAATATAGTATAATACAATAGTTAAATTTAATTATCCTGACAGGGAATATAATTGGAGGAATTTGTATGTCCGGACATTCAAAGTGGGCAAATATCAAACACAAAAAAGGTAAGGCAGATGCTGCCAGAGGAAAGATTACCACAAAGATTGGTCGCGAGATTACGATTGCGGTACAGATGGGCGGTCCCGATCCCGTCGGCAATATGCGTCTGAAACTTGCATTGGCGAAAGCGAAAGCCAACAATATCCCGAAAGATAACATTAAACGCGCAATTGCCAAAGGCGCCGGCGAAAATAGCGGGGCAAAATACGAAGAAATCACCTATGAAGGATATGGCCCGGCAGGTGTTGCCATAATGCTGGATGTGCTGACTGATAACCGTAACCGTGCAGCGGCAGACATTCGTCATGCATTTACCAAGCATGGCGGAAATATGGGCGAGACCGGTTCCGTAGGATGGATGTTCAAACGGAAAGGTATCTTTACCATTGATAAGGAAGCAGGATACGACGAAGACGAAGTGATGATGATTGCGTTGGATGCCGGTGCGGAAGACCTGAAATCCATGGAAGACAGTTTCGAAATCGTTACACAGCCGGAAGATTATGATGCAGTGGAAAAAGCACTGGCTGACAACAATATTGAAACGGTTATGTCTGAGATTACGATGGTTCCGGATACGATGGTCCAGCTGTCTGCTGAAGATGCGGAAAAAGTTCGCAAGACAATTGATATGTTTGACGATATGGACGACGTACAGGAAGTCTATACCAACGCTGACTTGCCGGACGAAGACGACGAAGAGTAAGAAAGAGCAGGCAGGCTTCAAGAAGCCTGCCTTTTTATATTTTATGCATAAAAAACTCAGTTGGTAAGACTGGGAGCATGGAATCGTTTAAAAAGCGTTTTTTCCGTAAGGCCAATGAAAAATTTGATTGTTTCACACATTTGTCATTTGCGTTATGTATAATTAAGGAAGCTCGGATTTATAGAGAAAGAAAAAATGTTGTTCGTAAAAAAACTGGAGGATATGATATGCTGGCATTAGGTATCGACCCGGGCACCGCGATCTGCGGATACGGTGTGGTCGAGATGAAAGGCGGCGTATTGCGGCCGGTGTTTTACGGTTCCATTTTAACAGATAAAGACTGGAAACCGGAAGAACGGCTGCGACGGATTCATCAGGATATTTCTGATATCGTTGGGCATTTCCATCCGGATTTTATGTCTATTGAAAAATTGTATTTTAACCGGAACGTGAATACCGCTATCCCTGTTGCCCAGGCGCGGGGCGTTGTATTACTGGCAGCTGCGGAGACGAACCTGCCGATTCTTGAATTTACGCCGATGCAGATCAAAAAGTCGGTAACGGGGACAGGGGCTGCTGAAAAAAAGCAGGTTATTTTTATGGTACAGAGACTGTTGGGAATCAGGGAAAAGATAGAACCGGATGATACGGCGGATGCGCTGGCGGCTGCTATCTGCGGCCTGAACCAGGCGCGTATCCTGCAGATGCAGACAAAAAGCGGAGCTCGGATCGGAGAGATACTGGAAGCGCAGAAGAATCCGCTGAGCAAACGGTAAAGGAGCAAAACATATGATTGGATTGGTAAAAGGTACAGTTGCGTATCAGGCTGCGGAGTATTGTCTGATTGAAACTGCAGGCGGCGTAGGCTATCGTGTGTTTATGCCGGTCTCGCAGCTGCGGACGCTGGCTGTGGGTCAGGAAGTTAAAGTCCTGACTTATACTGCTGTCCGGGAGGACGCGATTCAGCTATATGGATTTTTAACGCGGCAGTATTATGATTTGTTTACATTATTGCTAAGCGTCAGCGGGGTTGGGCCTAAAGGCGCATTGGGAATCTTAGGTTCGTCAAAACCGGAAGAATTTTATCTGGCTGTACAAAGCCGGGACCTGAAGATGCTGACAAAGTTGCCGGGAATTGGAAAGAAAACGGCAGAACGTATGGTTTTGGAATTGAAGGATAAAGTCGGGACGCTGGAAGGTGCAGAGAATGACCGAGAATTTGCCGAAGCGGTCAGAGGCGATTCCGCTTCGGAAGCAGTTAATGAAGCGATGGCTGCATTGGCTGCATTAGGGTATTCCAATTCGGAAATTTTGCCGGTGTTGCGGAAAATTCCGGATTATACCGCATTAAAACGAGATGAACTGATTCGCAGGGCGTTGCAGCTTTTTGCAAAAAAGTGAGTTAGGATAAAGGGGAAACTGTTATGGAATTTGATGACCGGCTGGTAACATCGGAGGCAACGGAGTCTGATGCGGAACAGTACAGTCTGCGACCCCGGACGTTAGAAGAATATATCGGACAGGATAAGGTAAAACAGAATATATCTGTATTTATTGAAGCGGCGCTGAAACGCAATGAAGCATTGGATCATGTATTGCTGTTTGGACCTCCGGGACTGGGAAAAACTACTCTGGCCAATATCATTGCAAATGAGCTTCACGTAAATATGCGTGTGACCTCCGGACCTGCTATTATGCGGCAGGGGGATCTGGCGGCCATCCTCAGTACGCTGGCGGAAGGGGAAGTGCTGTTTATTGATGAGATCCACCGGCTGCCTAAAGCGGTGGAAGAAATTTTATATTCTGCAATGGAAGACTATCAGTTAGATATAGTGATTGGAAAAGGACCCGGCGCCCAGAATGTCCGTCTGCCGCTTCCGAAATTTACGCTGATTGGCGCTACGACAAGACTGGGTTCCCTGGCTGCTCCTCTGCGGGACCGGTTTGGCGTGCAGTGCCGTCTTGAATTTTACCAGCCTGAGCAGTTGCGTATTATTGTCAATAAATCTGCAGAGAAGCTGGATGTGCAGATGACGCCGGAAGGCGCGCTGGAAATTGCGCGCCGATCAAGAGGAACGCCGCGTGTTGCCAACCGCCTGCTGAAACGGGTGCGGGATTTTGCACAGGTGGCAGGGCATGATGTAATCGACAGGGAACTGGCGGATCAGGCTCTTTCCCGTTTGGAAGTAGACCGGTATGGGCTGGATCAAAATGACCGCCGCATTTTAAATACTATTGTAAAAACATTTGGCGGAGGACCGGTTGGCGTAGATACAATTGCGGCTGCAGTCAGCGAAGAGTCGGGAACCATTGAAGATGTAGTGGAACCGTACCTGATGCAGTTGGGATTGTTGCAGCGTACTCCCCGTGGACGTGTGGCAACCAGAGAAACTTACAGGTATCTTGGCGTACCGTACCCGGAAGATGGCGCAAGATCGAAAGTTGAACAGCCTTCCCTGTTATAAAATATGGAGGGATGCTGTTTTAGCAATATCTGATCAAAGAGGATTTTAACTATGAATTTATTACTGCATGCCTGCTGCGGGCCTTGCGCCTGTTATCCTTCCCAGGAATTGACGAAGCAGGCTGTGGATTTTACATTGTTGTACTATAATCCGAATATTCATCCTTACAGAGAGTTTAAGCGCCGGTTGTCAGCCTTGCGGGAACTGGCTGAAAAACAGGGCTACAGACTTATTATTGATAAGTCATATCCTTTGGAAGACTGTGTGAAAGGAATGCTGGAGGAGCCGACAGTGCGGTGCGCGTTCTGTTATCGTATGCGCATGCGCTATACGGCTAAATATGCTGCGGATCATGGATTTACCGCTTTTTCGACTACGCTTCTGTACAGTCCGTATCAGAAACATGAACTGATTGTGCAGGCTGCGGAAGCGGCGGCAAAAGAATTTGGCGTTCCGTTTTTCTATCAGGACTGGCGCCCCCATTACCAGGACGGAGTGGATATCAGTCTGGCATTAGGTCTGTACCGGCAGCCGTATTGCGGATGTGTCTTCAGTGAGCGGGATCGGTACATGGAGTGGAAAAAAACTAAGACGGCTGCGGCTGAAAGTCCCGCTGGCGACGTTTGCGGGATTGCCGCTGAAGGAAAAGAGATTCAACAAGACAAGTCCTTTGTGCGCATCACGAAAAAGATCATTCAGCTGCAGAAACAGGAAACAATTTTGTATAAGTGACAGATGGTCATGAAGAAAACACATGGTTTTGTTTGTAAGGTGATTTGTGATGGAGAAGAGTTTGCAAAATATTTTCTGGCGCAGATGTCTCTGGCTTTGCGGTCTGCTGGTGTTATTGTGCAGAATCGCTGCGGCGCAACCGTCTTCTGAGTTTAGTGTGGGGCTGGTTGTTTCGCAGTTTTCAGCGGAATTAGTCGCTGACGGTTCCTTTTCTGCCACAGAGCCAAATGGGACAGGGGCTGTTCTGGAAAAAGGTAAATATTTCATTGCCGTCAATAACGGGAAAATTATGCTGGGAGATCATTTGCTGGGCAGCGGTACAGTCCTGGAACATGTTGCGGTAAAAGATGAGAAGGACGATAACAAGGACGGATCCGCTCAGCATAAAGTTTTCACAGTAAACCGGCAGGGTTACAGGGGAAAACTGAAAATTTATGTAACAGATGACGGGAAGTTGCTGACAGTAGTCAATCAGATTCCCCTGGAATATTATGTTAACTCCGTGTTAGGCCCGAAATCATCTCCTATTTGGCCTGACGAAGCCATTAAAGCACAGGCTGTTTCGGTTCGCAGTCTTGCGTGGTATTATAAGCAGCATCCGGAATCTGCTCTGTATGCTGTTCGCGCAGTAGATCCGGAAGCGTTTTACGGAGGTGTCCGTAACGAAAACAAAAATGTGACAGAGGTGGCTGCAAAAACATCCGGACAGGTTTTGTATTATAATGGAGGACCGGCCATGACATTTTCCTGTGAAAGCAGCGGGGGAATGACAGTGAGCGCCGAAGAAGCGTTGCAGCAGAATATTCCGTATTTGCAGTCAGTAGCAGATTACGACAAAGAAAGCCCGGGATATACCTGGGAGAAAAAAATCCAGGCCATGACCATCAGCCGGATTTTGGAACAAAACGGACACAAGATTGGAAGATTACGGGGATATCGTTTATCGGAAAGCACGAAGCCTGACAAGCGCGACCGTCTGCCCAGTGGAAGGGTCAAGACGATTTATTGGCAGGGTGAACTGGGAAGCGTTACCATGAGCGGACAAGAGTTTGCCGACCTGCTTGCGCTGAGCAGTAACTGGTTTGACGCCTATGTTGTAGATCCCGTTCCGGATAAGCTGGATGTTCCGATTGAGAACGGCTATGGTATGGAAATTGGGAAAAAACAGATACCCATAGAGGTCAGAGGGCGTGAACAAAGCGCCTGGAAATCGGTTATCCCCGGGTTCCATTTCCTGAACGGTTCAAAAGAAGAGACGATTCTGTTTAAGGGAAAAGGAATCGGCAATGGGATGGGCCTGTCCAAGTGGGGGGCAAAAGGGATGGCCGATCATGCGCCGGAAAATGTCCCGGATTATTATAAAACGATATTGCAGCACTATTATCCGGGAACCTATCTGGTATCTGTATATTAAAGATTATAAATACATATGTGAAAAAGCATGGATGTTTTAGAGAGACTTAACTTTGTTAAAAATTAATTGTTCAGGAAAGAAGTTACTAAATGAAAGTTACCGATTTTGATTATGAGCTGCCAAAAGAACTGATTGCCCAGCATCCGGCAGAGCCGCGAGATCACAGCCGGCTGCTGGTGGTTGATAAGAATACAGGGAAAACGGAGCACAGGCATTTTTATGATTTGCCGAAATACCTGCATCCCGGAGATCTGCTGGTCTTTAACGATACCCGCGTGATTCCGGCGCGTTTGTATGGATATAAGGATACCGGCGCCCATGTGGAAGTTTTTCTGCTGACCCGGCTGAATAACACGGATTGGGAAGTGCTGGTCCGTCCAGGAAAGAAACTGCAGGTTGGGGCCCATATAAAGTTTGCCGAAGAACTGGCAGGAACTATTATAGACCATACTGATTTCGGCGGACGCATCATACGGTTTGAATTTGACGGGGTATTTGAAGAGATACTGGATCGACTGGGCGAAGTGCCATTGCCTCCTTATATTACGGCGGAACTGGAAGATAAAGAGCGCTATCAGACTGTGTACAACAGGGATCCCGGTTCGGCGGCAGCGCCTACGGCCGGTTTGCATTTTACGAAAGAACTGATGCAGAAGATAAAGGATATGGGCTGCGAGGAAGTATTTGTCACGCTGAATGTAGGACTGGGAACATTCAGACCGGTGACGGAAGAAAATATTGAAGACCATCCCATGCATAAAGAATTTTATACAGTGACACCGGAAGCTGCTGCTGCCATTAATAAAGCAAAAGCAGAAGGACGCCGCATCGTAGCGGTAGGAACTACAGCAGTGCGTACGCTGGAATCCGCCGGCGCTGACGGAGAGGTAAAAGCCGGCAGCAGCTGGACGCAGATTTATATTTATCCGGGATTCCGGTGGCATATTGTAGATGCCCTTGTGACCAACTTCCATCTGCCGCAAAGTACGTTGCTGATGCTGGTGTCATCTTTGTCTTCAAGAGAATTGATGCTGCAAACTTATGCGGAAGCTGTAAAAGAAAAATATCGGTTCTTTTCTTTTGGCGACGCGATGTTCATTACGACATTGGACCGGATGTAAATTCAATTTCATTGTAAGTCGTAACAAAATTAAAAAAGAGAAGTTTGATTTTACAGATCCATTTTGAAACAATAAATGATTTAATCAGGAGACATCATGCACGCAGTTACTTATGAATTGGTAAAAGAAGCAACGCAGGGAAAGGCGCGTCGCGGTCGCCTGCATACGCCGCACGGAACCTTTGAGACGCCTATGTTTATGCCGGTTGGCACACAGGCAACGGTGAAGACGCTTGCCCCGGAAGAATTGTATGATATGGGAAGCCAGGTGATCCTTGCCAACACCTATCATCTTTTTTTGCGTCCCGGCAGCGAACTGGTACAGAAGGCCGGCGGTCTGCATAAATTTATGAACTATCGGCGCGGAATGCTGACAGACAGCGGCGGCTTCCAGGTATTCAGTCTGGGAGCCATGCGAAAAATTACAGAAGAAGGGGTCATGTTCCGCTCTCATATTGACGGCAGTAAACAGTTTCTGTCTCCGGAAGTTTCCATCCGGGTCCAGGAGGAACTGGGGGCGGACATCGCCATGGCATTTGACGAATGCATTCCGTACCCGTCGGATTTTTCCTATACTAAGAAGTCCACAGAACGTACGACCCGTTGGGCAGAACGGTGCATTAAGGCGCATACCCGCGAAGACCAGTCTCTGTTCGGTATTGTGCAGGGCGGCATGTTTCCGGAATTACGGAAGATGAGCGCAGAATCGCTGCAGGAAATGGATTTTGCAGGGTATGGGATCGGAGGCCTTTCGGTAGGAGAACCAAAACCGCTGATGTACGAAATCCTGGATCAGACAACGGACTATATGGATAAGCAGAAAGCCCGTTATCTGATGGGGGTGGGTACGCCGGACTGTATCGTGGAGGGCATTAATCTGGGCGTCGATATGTTTGACTGCGTATTTCCTACCCGCGTGGCGCGCAACGGTACAGCCATGACTGCCCGTGGGCGCCTGGTCATTCGGAACGCCATGTATGCGGAAGATTTCCGTCCTATTGATGAACATTGCGGCTGCTATGCCTGCCGGAATTTTTCCCGGGCCTATATCCGCCATCTGTTCAAGGCGGAGGAAATTTTCGGGCTGCGGCTGCTTTCCATTCATAATCTTTATTTCCTGCTGGACTTTACCCGTAAGATACGGGAGGCGATCGAGGTGGACAGGTTCCGGGAATTCCGCAAAGATTTCTGGGAACACTGGGAAGAAAAGGAAAAACGGCCGGATGACCTTTAATCATCGCTTCCTTATGCTGCATAAAGTGCAGATACAGAAAATTATGTAATTATTTATGAGGAATTATCTGCTGGTTTTGAATTTAAATAGGACAAATTCCTCAAAGTCTGATATAATATTTATGCTTGTTTTTTTATGCATGTCATCATTGAGCCGGGAGGTGTAAAATGAACGATATAGTTGTGATTGCCAATACCGTGCTGCCTTTTATTATCATGGCAGCCATCTTTTATTTCATGCTGTGGCGTCCCCAGAAACAGGAACAGAAAAGGCGGAGGGCGTTGCTGGATTCGTTGAAACGGGGCGATAAGGTCGTTACCATTGGCGGAATCTACGGAACCCTGACAAAAGTCGGGCCGCAAAAAGTGACGGTCAAGGTTGCGGACGGCGTGGAAATGGAGTTTGCAAAAACGGCTGTCAGCGCTTTTCAGGATCCTGACAAAGCGGCTGAAGTTGAAAAGGGAAATGCCTGATGGATTTGCTGTTGCGAAAAAAAGCCGCGCGCAGCGAATTAAAAAGAATAGCGGCAACATTTTCTCCAGCCTATGTGGAAGAAGCAAGCCGGGCAGTTTGTGAAACAGTTCTGCAAAGCAGGGAATTTTTGCTGGCGGATGTGGTTTTTGGATATCTTGCATTTAACAATGAAATTTCTGTAGACAAGGTTTTACAGGAAGCGCTGCGGATGGGAAAAACCGTAGCGGTTCCCCGGATTGTTTCAAAAACGGAGATGCAGGCTGCTTTGCTGCAAACTATGGATCGTCTTCCCGTCGATCGATATGGGATCCGAACCGTTCCGGAGCCGGCAAGTCTGGTTGCGCCGGAGCGGATTGACCTGATTTTGGTCCCGGGCGCCGGTTTTACACTGACAGGCTGTCGGATGGGGCGCGGCGCAGGATACTATGACCGCTTTTTAGTGAAAACCGGCGGATTCACGTTGGGAATAACCTGTGAACGACTGGTGCGGGAGCAGATCCCCATGGATCGATTTGACAGCAAGGTGGAAGCGCTGGTAACAGAAAAAAGGTTTGTTCGCTGCATAGACATGTAGATACAAAATGAAACCCGGCAACATTTTATTTTGCGCGTGTTGCCAGATTCATGACAAATTTGTGATACATAGCGTGCAGCTGATATAAAATGTTACGACAGTAACAGAGGAAAGGGGTAAAGTAATTTTGAGGTGGAATGAATTAGGTAAATTCCTGATTGTTGCACTGGCAATAGTCGGCGGATTCTGCATGTATATCCGACCTTTGGCAAGTTCTGTCAAGCAGGGGCTGGATTTACAGGGAGGTACCCATGTTGTGTTGCAGGCAGTGGATACGCCCCAGTTGAAGGTGAATGATGATGCGCTGGATCGCGCATCCCACATCATCGAACGTCGTGTAAACGCGTTGGGTCTGACTGAACCTGTGGTGCAGCGTCAGGGCCGCGATCGTATCATTGTGGAACTGCCGGGTGTCAAGGATCCGGAAAAAGCGATCAATATGCTGGGTAAGACGGCTATGCTGGAGTTTAAGGATCCGGATAACAAAACCGTGCTGACCGGTACTGACCTGAAAGACGCAAAAGCAGTAATCGGAAACGGAAACCAGCCGTTGGTATCCATGGAATTCTCCGATGAAGGCGGCAAAAAGTTTGCGGATGTCACTGCCCGTAACGTTGGAAAACGGATTGCGATTACGTTGGACGGCGAAGTGCTGACGGCGCCGACCGTACAGGAAGCGATAACAGGCGGCCGCGCCCAGATCACCGGCAACCGGACCATGGAAGAAGCAAATCATCTGGCGATTTTGCTGCGCAGCGGTTCCCTGAATGTAAAACTGGATATTATTGAAAACCGGACGGTTGGCCCGACCCTGGGGCAGGACTCCAAGGAAGCCAGCCAGAAAGCATTCCTGATCGGTGTGGCAGGGGTATTTGTATTTATGCTTCTGTTCTATCGCCTCAGCGGTATTGTAGCGGATATCGCCCTGCTGTTATACACCATGCTGCTGCTGCTGGTAATGCGTTACCTGAATGCAACGCTTACGTTGCCGGGTATGGCGGGTATCATCCTGTCCATCGGTATGGCCGTTGACGCCAACGTACTGATCTTTGAACGGTTCAAGGAAGAAATCCGAAATGGCAAGTCCCTGCGTAAGGCCATGGACAATGGTTTTGGCCGGGCGCTGGTTACCATCCTTGACTCCAACATTACGACCCTGATGGCCTGCGCCGTTCTGTTTTATCTGGGTACGGGTCCCATCAAAGGCTTCGCCGTCACGCTGGCGATCGGCGTTATGTTAAGTATGTTCACTGCGGTAACGGTTACCAAATTCCTGCTGAAGTTCCTCATTGATGCAAACTTTACCAAGAGTCCTGCAGCATTTGGCATCTCCGCTCCGAAAACAGGGGAGGTGGCAAAATGAAAAACTTTTCTATAGTTAAAAACTGGAAGATTTTTTTTGCTATTACGATCATTGGATTAATGATTGGATACGGTTCCATGATTTTCCGCGGTTTCAATCTGGGAATTGATTTTACCGGCGGCAGCATCATGGATCTGAAGTTCGAAAAGGCCGTGCAGGTAGCCCAGGTCCGTGAAGTGTTGGGCAAACACAATCTGGGGGGAGCTATCATCCAGCTGGAAAGTGATGATTCTTCTGCAACGTCGTCTCAGGGCGTGCTGATCCGCACGCCGGTCATTGCGGATAATGACCGCACGGCGGTAATGTCTGATATGGAAAAAACGCTGGGCAAGTTTGACATACGCCGCGTGGAAAACGTAGGCGCTACGATTGGCGGCGAACTGATCCAGCAGGCGGCCATTGCTATCTTCCTTTCCTGGGTGCTGATGGTTTTGTACATTACGATCCGCTTCCAGCTGAATTTTGCGCTGGCGGCAATCATCGCGCTGATCATCGACGTGTCCGTTACCCTGAGCTGGTTCTCGCTGCTGCAGCTGGAAATTGATTCTACCTTTGTGGCGGCGCTGCTGACGGTAGTAGGGTATTCGGTCAACGGCACCATCGTAATTTTTGACCGCATCCGTGAAAGCCTGAAAGTGCACAGACGCAGCGAGACGGTTACGGATATGATCGACAACAGTATTAAATCTACGCTGACGCGTACCATTTATACAACGATTACCACCCTGTTTGCCATTGTGGCCATTTTCCTGTTCGGCGGGGAAACGATTCACAACTTCTCCTTTGCCATGCTGGTGGGCTGCTGCAGCGGCGCGTATACATCCATTCTGCTGGCAGGTACCATCTGGTTGTTCCTGCAGCATAAGAAAGCGGGAGAATAAACCGGCTACACTTTGTATTTAAAAAAGGCAGGCTTTTTCAAGCCTGCCTTTTTGTGTTATAATATGTTGTGAAGTTATAAAGAAAAAAATGGTAACAATATACATGGGAAAGCAGTTGCTAAAGGAAGAACCATTGGGCGCCGGATCAGCGCAGATGCAGCCGTCTTTACCATGGTGAGTCCATACTCAGTTGTAAAATAAAAAGGAGTGTTCCCATTGCGAAAAATTTTAATGTTGTGTTTATGTTTGGCATTGAGTATTTCTTTCAGCGCCTGCGGGAAAGAAGCGCCGAAGCCGCAGCCGAAACCGGCCAAAGCTGTATTTGAGACCAGTATGGGTACGTTTCCCTGCCGTTTGGAGACAAAACTGGCGCCGCTTACGACAGAAAACTTTATCAAGCTGGTAAATAAAGGCTTTTATAACGGGCTGGTATTTCATCGTGTAATTGATGATTTTATGATTCAGGGAGGCTGCCCGAATGGAAACGGCACCGGCGGCCCCGGATATACCATTAAGGATGAATTCAGTTCTGAACTGAGACACAGCGGGCCGGGGGTTTTGTCTATGGCCAATGCGGGACCTGATACGGGAGGCAGCCAGTTTTTTATTACGCTGAAAGCAACTCCCTGGCTTGACAACCACCATGCCGTGTTTGGCAGGGTCAGTGAAGGCATGGATGTAGTGCAGAAGATCGGGCACACAAAGACGGATGCTAACGATAAACCGGTCACGCCGGTGGTGATTAAGAAGATTACCATCCTTGAGGGAGAAGAAGCCGTGAAGGGAGTTAAGTAATTTGTCATTTTTGTCAGACGAACATGTCATTGAAATCAACGACCAGCAGGAAATGATTGCCATCCTGGGGAGGAACGACGAATTCCTCCGCCTCATTGACGCCAGCTTTGAAGCGACTGTCATGGCACGGGGCAACAAGATCATTTTCAGCGGCAGCGAAGAAGAAAACCTGAAACTGGAGCAGCTGTTTAAGGAACTTCTGTTTTTATACAGGCAGGGCCTGCCTGTTACCAGTCATGACGTGCGCTACAGCATTTACATGGTACAGGGCGGCGCGGTTGCCAAACTGCACAGCATGTATGCGGAAACCCTGATCGTCACCTGGAGGGGACATCAGATCAAGGCAAAAACGCTGGGACAGTGGAATTATGTGCGGGCTATCAAAAACAATTTTATTACCTTTGGCATCGGCCCGGCCGGAACCGGTAAGACCTACCTGGCTGTGGCGATGGCCGTGACCGCATTAAAGAAACGGGAAGTGGAGCGTATCATCCTGACCCGTCCGGCGGTGGAAGCCGGAGAGAAGCTGGGCTTTTTACCGGGCGATATGCAGGAAAAGGTGGATCCTTACCTGCGTCCCCTGTATGACGCGCTGTTTGATATGCTGGGCAGCGATACAGCCCAGAAATATCTGGAACGGGGCACGATTGAAGTTGCGCCGCTGGCCTATATGCGGGGGCGTACCCTGAACGGGTCATTCATCATCCTGGATGAAGCCCAGAATACAACGCCGGAACAGATGAAGATGATCCTGACACGGTTCGGGTTTGGATCCCATATGGTAGTGACCGGCGATGTGACGCAGGTTGACCTGCCTCTGGGGAAACGGAGCGGGCTGAGCCATGCGGCACAGGTGCTTCGGGATGTGCCGGGCATCAGCATCAATTACTTTGACGAAAAAGATGTGGTGCGGCATGAGATCGTAGGCGCTATCATCAAGGCATATGAACGGTTTGACAATAAACAGGAAGTTCAGCGTGGGGAAGGGACGGCGATGCAGCATGGTGATTAATTTCAGCGACGACCAGGACGAGGTCAGAATTCCCAAAGAAGCTGTGGCGCTTTTGAAAAAGGGACTGCAGGCCGTAGCAAAAATTCATGATCTGCCTGCAAAAACGGAAGTCAGCGTGTCGCTGGTCAATGACGAAGTGATCCATGTGCTGAATAAAGATTATCGGGGCATAGACCGACCGACGGACGTTCTGTCTTTTGCGCTGGATGAAGCGGTAGAACCAAAAGAAAACGGGGGACCGGAAGAACACCTGTTAGGAGACATCGTAATTTCTGCCGAAACTGCGGTGCGGCAGGGTAAAGAATACGGACATGGGCTGAACCGGGAACTTGTGTATCTGGGAGTTCACAGCCTTTTGCATCTGTTGGGATATGACCATATGAATAAAGCAGATAAAGAAATCATGCGGGCGGAAGAAGAAAAGGCATTGCAGAAAATCGGGCTCAGCCAGGAAGATATGGACCGGGAAAAAGAAAAACAGGATCCTGTGCATTTTTCCGCTGCAGTGAAAGAGGCTCCGGCTTCCAGGAAGGCGAAAAAGAAAACTGCCAGTCATTTAGAAAAGGAAAAATCTGAAATGGGCAACAAGAAATCCGAAAAGAAGGATAAAACGATTCTTAAACTTTATAAGAAAGCATTGAAGACCCGTGAAAATGCATATGTTCCTTTTTCAAAATTTAAAGTAGGGGCCGCTGTTCTTACGTCATCAGGTGAAATTTATACAGGATGCAATATTGAGAATTCATCTTTCGGGCTGACGGTCTGCGCGGAACGGGTCGCCATATTTAAGGCGGCGGCAGCCGGCGTCCGGCCCGGTGAAATGAAAATGCTGCTGGTAGCGGCTGATACGGAAGACGTTACATCACCCTGCGGAGCCTGCCGACAGGTCATTGCGGAATTTGGGATACCTGAAATCGTTATGGCAAATGTCAGCGGCGATATGAAAAAAGTTACACTGGAAGAACTGCTGCCTTTTGGTTTTAAGGCTTCTGATTTTACCTGAACGGCGGCAAAGGAGAGTTTATGGCAGAGAATACACATTACACAGGATTTGCAGCGCTGGTAGGGCGTCCCAATGTGGGAAAGTCAACCCTGATGAACGGGATGATCGGCGAGAAAATCGCAATCATGAGCGACAGGCCCCAGACGACGCGGAATAAGATTATGGGTATTTTTTCCACAGAGAAAGCGCAGATTTTATTTTTAGATACGCCCGGGATTCACAAACCGCTGCATAAACTGGGAGAATATATGAATCAGGCGGCTATCGGTACGCTGAATCAGGTGGATGTCGTCTTATTTGTAGTTGATGCCAGCGAGAAAAAAGGGGCGGGGGAAAAATTTATCCTGGAACATCTGAAGAAAACAAAAACCCCGGTGCTGCTTGTCATCAATAAAATTGACAAAATTGAAGATAAGAACCGTTTGCTTGGTATTATGAAAAGTTACACGGAAGAAATGGAATTTGCCGCAGTGATTCCTGTCAGCGCTTTAGAGCAGGAAGGGTTCGACGAGTTGGAGGAGGAGATCGTCCGTTATTTGCCGGAAGGCCCTAGCATGTTTCCGGAAGACGAACTGACAGATCAGCCGATGCGCGCCATTGCGGCGGAAATGATCCGTGAAAAAGTGCTGCGCAACACACATGATGAAGTACCTCATGCAATTGCGGTGGAAATCAATGAATTTAAAGACCGTCCCAATGGCAGCGCATTCATCCGCGCTACGATCTTTGTGGAAAGGGAATCCCAAAAGGGAATCGTCATTGGCGCTAAAGGCAGCCTGCTGAAAAAGATTGGGCAGGAAGCGAGAAAAGATATTGAAGCCCTTACCGGAGCCGGCGTGTTTTTGGACTTATGGGTGAAGGTACGGGCAGACTGGCGAAATAAAGCCAAAGCGTTAAAAGATTTTGGCTATAAGGAACTGTAAATATGTTTATTCTGTTTCTTGTTTTTTTAAATGCCTTTTTTGTAATCGCGGAATATTCATTATCCCGTATACGCCGGGGCCAGTTGCAGGAGATGAAGGAACAGAAGGTTGACGGGGCGGATACGCTGCTTCATATTTTTGACAAACGGAATCAATATATCAGCGCGACCCAGATAGGCGTGACCTGCACTTCTCTGATACTGGGCTGGTATGGCGGTCCTCTGCTGGCAAAATGGTTACGGCAGCTGCCCTGGGTGCAGCAATGGCTGAAAAGCGCAAAAGAAGCAGATAAAATGCTTTCTTTTGAGTGGTTTCCTGCTGATTTTGAAGTGTCGACATTCAGTGTGTGCTGTGCGTTTTTGATCCTGGCCATGCTGCATGTCGTAGTCGGTGAACTGGTGCCGCGTATTATCGTCTGGAACAGTGTGGAAACTGTAATTCAGTACATGGGGAAACCGCTTCGTTGTATTTATATACTGACATATCCTTTTGTCAGCATCGCATTTTGTCTGGCAAAAGGCATCACCCGTTTGTTTGGGATTCGGTATACCCCAAAGGAAGATATATCCCGCAGTGAAGAAGAGCTGCGCCAGATTGTAAGCGCCAGCGAGCAGGAAGGCGAACTGGACAGCGCGGAACGGGCGATGATCAATAATGTATTTGAGTTTAATGATACATTGGCCCGGGAAGTGATGATCCCCCGACAAGATATGATTTGCATCTATGTTGATGATTCTGTAGAAGAAATCCGGCAGATCATCCAGTCTAACCATCATACCCGTTTCCCGCTGTGTGAGGAAGATAAAGATCATGTGCTGGGAGTCTTGCATGTAAGGGATCTGTATTCTGCAAACCTGACATCGGACCTTGACGTCCGTACGCTGGCCCGGAAAACGATTGCAGTGCCGGAAAGCATGACGGCTGTCCACGTATTGCAGACCCTTCAGAAGCAGCGGGTCCATTTAGCTGTGGTAGTGGATGAATTTGGCGGCACAGTGGGTCTTGTGACACTGGAAGATTTGCTGGAAGAGATCGTCGGCGAGATCAGTGATGAATATGCGCCGATCGAAATTCCGGATTTTGTAAAAGTAGCGCCCGGCATTTTTGACATCGACGCAGATGTAACGCTGGATGAAGTAGAACGGGAACTGTCCGTTTCCTTTGAAGAGAATGAGGATGATACGCTGGGAGGATATATTTTCAGCAGGCTGGGGAGAAAGCCGGAAGAAGGCGACGAACTGCGTAAGCAGGATTGGCTGTTTACCGTAAAAAGCATGGATCAGTTTCGAATTGAACGTATCATAGCAAAAAACATCAAGATAGAATAAAAACAGGGATAATACCACAGGTCAATATAATGTTGCGATATGGATAGTTATCAGGATGAAATTATTGTTTTACAGGTAAATAACTGGCAGAATGCTGACAAAAAGGCAATCTGTTTTTCCAAAGATCACGGAAAGATTATATTCCTTGCATATGGCGCGCGTTACCCAAAAAGCAAAGCCGGACGACTGGTTCAGCCCTTTGCCTGTTTGCATGCGGAATTTTATCCGGGAAGCAGCGTAGAAAAATTAAAAGACTGCGAACTGGCTGCTCCCATGCCGCAGCTGGGTCTGGATCAGCTGGCATACGGTTTTTTAATGGCGGAAGGGACGGACCGGCTTACCGGACAGGGGGAAGTATCGGAAGGAATCTATGCTTTGCTCCAACAGGCGCTGGTCCTTCTGCAGGCAAGAAATCCCCGTCTGGCGGCGCTGGCCTACCTGATACAGCTGTTAGACCACTGTGGTATTGGACCGGTTTATGAAGTTTGTGTTAATTGCAGCCATACTGCGGAAAAAGACGGCTGGTTCAGTGAAGAACAGGGAGGATTTCTCTGTGATTCATGCTGCAGCGGCGCAATGAAGACAGGAACATTGCTGCCATTCCATGAAGAGACGAGGCTGCTGTGGCAGAAACTGCGCATGCTGGATTTTGCTGAGCCGGAGCATTTTACGGTAAAAGGCGGGGCGCTGATGGAACTGGAACGGATCCTGCACGGGTATCTGGTCTATCAGACGGAACAGCCGCTGAAAAGTCTTGGCTTTATCCGGCAGATTGCTGAACAGCATACGTTGAAATAGTTGCGTATACAGCGCGCAGATTGGCAATAAGCAAAAAGGCATGTCCTAATAAAACAAAAAAATTTAAAGGAGGAAACATCATGAACGAAGCAAAAGCAATGGAAGAAATGAAACGGTTGGAAGGGACCCAGACGGAAAAGAACCTGGCAGCCGCCTTCGCAGGGGAATCCCAGGCCCACGTGAAGTACACGCTGTTTGCCCGCCAGGCGGAAAAAGACGGGAAGATGAGCCGCCAGATCGCCGACATTCTGGATGAGACCGCATCCCAGGAACGGGCTCATGCCAAGATCTGGTTCTGGCTGCTGGGGGATCTGTCAAAGCCCACGACGGAACATCTGAAAATGGCTGCCGACGGGGAAAACGACGAGTGGACCTCCATGTATCCGGAATTTGCAAAAACCGCCAAAGAAGAGGGCTTTGAAGAAATCGCCTTCCTGTTTGAACGGGTAGCGGAAATTGAAAAGCGCCACGAAAAGCAATACAGACTGCTGCTGGCAAATATTGAAAACGAAAAACTGTTCAAACGCGATGAGAAAAAACTTTGGATGTGCGCTAACTGCGGATACATTGCAGAATCTGTAGAAGCTCCGGAAGAATGCCCCGTGTGCGCTCATCCGAAATCCTTCTTTGCTATCAAGGCGGAAAATTATTAAGCGCTCTCAGAAACTGCAGATAGCATAATCGCAAAATTCAGGCGGAAACCATTTGACAAAGCCGGCCTGACTTCATATAATTATTCGTAGCGATGATAAGATTAAGTATTCCGCGCAACCAGCGAGCCGGGAGGGTGTAAGCCGGCAATTGGCGGAAGAAGGCAGCTTTGAGCATAATAAGTAAATACGGATTGAGGCGGGTCATGAAAGTTGTGGCCAAGCAGGGTGGAACCGCGGAGATTCTCCGTCCCTGTAACATTAATTTGTTGCAGGGGCGGATTTTATTTTGCGTAAAACTGCGGAAGTCAGGAGAGGCAACACTGTACCGGACGCCGGGATTGCGCAAAGAGAAGGCTTTGTAACACAAGGAGGAATAACATGGATTTTCAGCAAATGATTTTGACACTGCAAAAGTTCTGGTCTGAGCAGGATTGCATCCTGGCCCAGCCCTATGACATGGAAAAAGGCGCGGGTACGATGAACCCGTCTACTTTTTTGCGGGTACTGGGACCGGAACCCTGGCGCGTGGCTTATGTGGAACCGTCCCGTCGCCCGGCGGACGGACGGTATGGCGACAACCCCAACCGCCTGTTCCAGCATCACCAGTACCAGGTCATCATCAAACCGTCCCCGGAAAACATCCAGGATCTGTACCTGCAGAGCCTGGCGGCGCTGGGGTTTAAAGCAGAAGAACACGACATCCGTTTTGTAGAAGATAACTGGGAATCCCCCACGCTGGGAGCCTGGGGCTTAGGCTGGGAAGTCTGGCTGGACGGGATGGAAATCACCCAGTTCACCTATTTCCAGCAGGTGGGCAGCCTGGACATCAAACCGGTTGCGGTGGAGATCACGTACGGCCTGGAACGGATCGCCATGTACATCCAGGGCGTGGAAAATGTGTATGATGTGAAATGGGTAGGCGACGTGACCTACGGCGATGTGTTCCACGACAATGAAGTGGAGCAGAGCTGGTATTCCTTCCAGCTGGCGGACACGGACATGCTCTTTGACATGTTTGAGAAGTTTGAAAAGGAAGCGGAACGGATCGTAGAAACAGGAAACATCCGTCCTGCCTACGACTATGTACTGAAATGCTCCCATACCTTTAACCTGCTGGACAGCCGTGGCGCCATCAGCGTCAACGAGCGGGCCGCCTATATCGGCCGTGTGCGCCGCCTGGCCCGGCTGTGCGCCAAAGCGTATGTGGAACAAAGGGAAAAGATGGGCTTCCCGCTGCTGAAGGGAGGAAACAAATAATGAAGAAATTACTGTTTGAAATCGGAACGGAAGAACTGCCGGCAAATTACATGCCGAATATTTTAAAAGACCTGAAGGAACTGGCCCTGAAAAAACTGCGGGACGCACGCGTGCCTTTTACGGATGTAACTGTGCTGGGCACGCCCCGTCGTCTGGCTGTTCTGGTAGACGGCGTGGAAGAAACGCAGGCAGACAGCACGGAAGAATTTAAAGGTCCTGCTGTGAATATTGCCTTTAAGGACGGCGAACCGACCAAAGCAGCCCAGGGATTTGCCCGGGGCAAAGGGGTGGATGTAAAAGACCTGGTCGTCCGCGACAATTACATCTACGCCGTAAAACACACACAGGGACAGCCGACGGCTGCGCTGCTGTCCCATGTGTTGCAGGAGATCCTCACCAACATTCCGTTCCCCAACCACATGCGCTGGGCCGATTTTGACTTCCGTTTCCTGCGCCCGCTGCACTGGCTGGTGGCCCTGTTCGGTTCAGAAATCATTCCGGTTTCCATTACCGATGTAACTTCGGATCGTTTCACCATGGGACACCGCTTCCTCAGCAACCGCAAAGTGGAGATCCCCGCGGCTGACGATTATGAAAAGGTGCTGGAAGAGAACTTTGTCATTGTGGATCAGGATAAGCGCAGGGAGATGATTCGGCAGCAGATCACCGAACTGGCACGGGAAGAAGGCGGCGAAGTGGAAATCGCGCCGGACCTGCTGGAAGAAGTGAACTATCTGGTGGAATATCCCACCCCGCTGTGCGGTAAGTTTGAAGAAAAATACCTGACCCTGCCGGAAGCGGCCATCATCACCCCCATGCGGGATCATCAGCGTTACTTCCCGGTGCGGGGCAAAGACGGCAAACTGCTGAATAAGTTTATTGCCGTGCGCAACGGCGGCAAAGCATTCCTGGAAAACGTGACCCATGGCAATGAACGCGTATTACGCGCCCGCCTCAGCGACGCGGAATTCTTCTTTAATGAAGACCGGAAGCAGAAGCTGGCGGATTATGAAGAAAAGATCAAAACCGTTGTATTCCAGGAAGGCCTGGGCAACATGTACGATAAAAGCCAGCGCCTGATCCAGCTGGTTGAAATGCTGCACTTCGGGCTGCAGAGCCGCGTGCCGCTGGATGACCTGAAACGGGCGGCGCGCCTGTGCAAATGCGATTTGGTGACCGGCATGGTAACGGAATTTACCGAACTGCAGGGCGTAATGGGACGTGAATATGCCCGTCTGGACGGGGAAAAAGCAGACGTCTGCGAAGGCATCTTTGAGCATTACCTTCCGCGCTTTGCCGGCGACGTGCTGCCGCAGACCGAAATTGGCCGGATCCTTGGCATTGCAGATAAGGTGGATAATATTGTGGCGACATTCAGCCGGGGCAAGGCGCCGACCGGCTCGCAGGATCCGTTTGCGTTACGTCGTCAGGCTTTGGGCATCATCAACATTTTGCTGGAAAGCAAGATGAAGATGGATATGGCCAAAGTGACAGGCGCTGCCATCCTGCTGCTGCAGGTTCCTATGGAAAAAGTAAAAGACCTGGCAAAACAGATCCTTGATTTCATCAGACTGCGTTTCCGCAACCTGCTGCTGGACCAGAAGATTCGTTATGATGTCATTGACGCGGTGCTGGCAGATGAACGCAATAACGATCTGTACGATCTGTACCTGCGCGCGCAGGCCCTGAATGAATATGTGAACGGCGACAAAGCGGCGGATATGATCCAGGCCGCCACCCGCGTCAACAACCTGAGCAGTAAGGCGGAGATGGACGCGCCTGTCAGCGAAGCGCTGTTTAAAGAGCAGGCGGAAAAAGACCTGTATGCCGTGGTACAGAAGCTGGATAAGGAGATCATTCCCCTGACCGTACGCTGCGATTACGCAGGCGCGCTGGATATTTTAAGCGAGCTGAACGCGCCGGTGAATAAATTCTTTGACGACGTCATGGTCATGGACAAGGACGAAGCTGTCAAAAATAACCGCCTGTCCCTGCTGTGTCTGGTAAAAGACCTGGTGAACTGCGTAGGGGACCTTTCGAAGATCGTAATGTAAAAACCATATATTGCTAAATTTTCACGTTAAGCACCTTGAATATCTCAATAAACAGTGGTATAGTATATACTAAAAGGGGAGTAATTTCCGTTCCGGTATACGATAAAAAAATAACGAAAAGGAGCAGACATTATGGAGAAAGAAAAAGAGTATCTGTTGTGGTTTGAGCAAATGGAGCGCAAAGATGTGGCCATTGTTGGCGGAAAATCTTCTTCTCTGGGAGAAATGACCGCAAAGACGGACGTGCCGGTACCTTACGGATATGCGACGACTGCTTATGCATATCGCTATTTCATTGAAAAGACCGGACTGAAGCAGAAAATGGCCGACCTGATCGGACAGCTGACGGATGTGGAAAACACGGCCCTGCTGCGGGATATCAGCGCCAAACTGCGCAAAGCCATCATGGATGAAGAGATGCCCAAAGATCTGCAGAGCGCTATTACCAAAGCGTATAAGGAACTGGGCAAAAAAGTAGGCGAAAAAGATCCGTATGTAGCCGTCCGGTCCAGCGCTACCGCGGAAGATCTGCCGGACGCAAGCTTTGCAGGCCAGCAGGACACCTATCTGAATGTCCAGGGCGCCAAGATGATCATCCAGAAAGTAAAAGAATGCTATGCATCCTGCTTTACCGACCGGGCTGTTTATTACCGTGAGAAACAGGGTTTCGATCACCTGGATGTGGCCTTGTCTGCCGTTATCCAGATGATGGTATATTCCAAAGCTGCCGGCGTTATGTTCACCGTGAACGTAGCCAACGGCGAAGATAAAAATGTATTGATTGAAGGCGCGTACGGCCTGGGCGAATATGTAGTGCAGGGCACCGTAACGCCGGATGATTATCTGGTTTCCAAAGATAAACTGGAAATCCTGGAAAAAACTGTAAATCCGCAGGAAGTGAAGCTGATCCGCAAACCGGGCGGCGATGTGGAAGAAGTGCCTGTGCCGAAAGAAGAAGGCGAAGCGCAGAAACTTACGGATGAACAGATCAAAGAGCTGGCCGGCTATGCGCTGAAGATTGAAAAGCATTACGGCTGCTATATGGATATGGAATGGGGCATTGACGAACGGGACGGCAAGATCTGGATCCTGCAGGCCCGTCCGGAAACCGTATGGAGCCGCCGCAAAGCCAAAGAAGCAGGAAACCCGGCAGAGGAGAAGGCCGCTGTTACGACGGATCATGTGGTTATCGTAAAAGGCGCGCCTGCAAGCCCGGGACAGGTTTCCGGCAAAGCGCATGTAATTCTGGATCCTTCCATGATCGACGAATTCAAACAGGGCGAGATTCTGGTAACGGAAATGACTGCACCTGACTGGGTTCCGGCCATGAAGAAAGCAAAAGCCATCGTAACGGACAGCGGCGGTATGACCTGCCACGCTTCCATTGTCAGCCGCGAACTGGGCATTCCCTGTATCGTAGGCACCAAGAGCCGCGGCGCTGCAGCTACCGCTTCCATCCAGACCGGCGATGATATTACGGTTGACGCTACCCACGGCGTAGTCTACGAAGGCATCCTGGAAGAAGCCAAACCGGCTGCTGGGGCAGCGCCTGCTGCCGGCGCGACGGTAACGGCAGAATTCTTCCCGCCCACCGGAACCAAGATCTATATGAACCTGGGCGATCCGGAGCTGGCAGAAAAATATGCAAGCCTGCCCTGCGACGGTATTGGCCTGATGCGCGAAGAATTTATCTGGACTACTTATATCCATGAACATCCGCTGTATCTGATCAAGACCGGCCATCCGGAAAAAGTGGTCGACCAGCTGGCAGAAGGCATGCGCCAGGTTTGCCAGGCTATGACCCCGCGTCCGGTAACCCTGCGCTTCAGCGATTTCAAATCCAGCGAATACCGCGACCTGAAGGGCGGAGACGAGTTCGAGCCGTATGAACCGTCTGCTCTGTTAGGCTGGCGCGGCGCTTCCCGGTACTACGATCCGAAATACATCGAAGCATTTAAACTGGAATGCCAGGCTGTACGCAAAGTTCGCGAAGAGTTCGGCTTAAAGAACCTGAACGTAATGATCCCGTTCTGCCGCAACATTGACGAAGCCCGCAAGGTAACCGCAATCATGGCGGAACAGGGGCTGGTCCGCGGCAAGGACTTCAAAGTATGGCTGATGGCAGAAATTCCTTCCAACATCATTCTGGCTGATCAGTTCAATGAATTTGTTGATGGATATTCCATCGGATCCAATGACCTTACCATGCTGATTCTGGGCTGCGACCGGGATAACGATACCGTTTCCCATATTTATGATGAACGTAATCTGGCAGTACGCCGCGCTGTGCGTCACCTCATTGAGGTTGCTCACAAAGCAGGTAAGACCGTTTCCATCTGCGGCCAGGCTCCGTCCGTATATCCGGAATTCTGCGAATTCCTGATTAAGAGCGGTATCGACAGCATGTCTGTCAATCCGGATACGGTTAAGTTTACCAAGAAACTGGCTGCGCACATTGAACAGCGCATCCTGTTAGATGCCCTGACCCACAGAGGCCGCGAGGAAGCAGAGGACCTGAACTGGTAAACGATGCAGGAAAGTAAAATGAAAGGAAACGCCTCCCATGTTTCCTGTTTCAGTGGTAACCCGATCCGGGTTACCACTTTTTTACTGTCGCGGCTGAAAGTTAAGGAAGCGCTGATTTATTCGTTCGTACGCAAAACGCCTTCGGCAATCGCACAAACTCATCTAATCAGCGCTTCCTTAATCGTTTCCGGCTCATATAACAGGCCATATTGAAAATATCTGAAGGAAAAGGACTAATTTTTAAATATTTTTGGGGCATTTTGTAAAAAGTGCTTGCAAACACTGGTAAATACTGCTATTATGATAACAGATACAGTGATTATGCACTGTAAGAACATTTTTTGTAAAAAAAGGAGCGAATGAACATGAACAAACATGAACTCATCGTAGCAGCTGCCGCTGCGGCCGAAATGACTCAGAACGACGTTGAAAAAGCGTTGAAGGCGTTGGTTGATGTTACCGTCGCTGAAGTTGCCAAAAAAGGCAGTGTTAAACTGATTGGTTTTGGTACTTTTGAAGCACGTGAACGCGCGGCCCGTACCGGCAAGAATCCGCAGACTGGTAAAGATATTAAAATCGCAGCTGCAACTGTTCCTGTGTTCAAAGCTGGCAAAGCGTTCAAAGATGCTGTTAATGTAAAACCTGCCAAGAAAAAAGCTGCGAAAAAGAAAAAATAACAGCGAAGAAGTAAAAGAAGTATTATAATAAAAATAAGCAACAAAGACGTTTCGGATATTTTATCCGGTTCGCTTTGTTGCTTTTTTATTTTGTTGCTTCTTTTATTTCTTCTTTTACTTCTTCTTTGAAAAGGCGATGGCTTCCTGGGGAGGAACGGGCCTGCTGAAATAATATCCCTGGATCGTGTCCGCGCCGAATGATTTCAGCCGTTCATACTGCCATTCCGTTTCTACGCCTTCTACCACCACTTCCTTGCCGAGATCGTGCACAAGGTGGATCAGGTGTTTGATCAGAGACTCTTTTTCTTCCGTAAGAAAACCGCTGACCAGCGATCGGTCGATTTTGATGATGTCCACGGGAATATAACTCAGATAACTCAGCGCCGAATAACCCGTCCCGAAATCGTCCATGGATAAACGGATTCCCGCTTTCTCAAAATGCTCGAACAGGACTTCGCTGTGGGCAGTCTTGTCCAGGAACACATTTTCCGTGATTTCAATTTCCACAAGGTTGGAAGGAATGTTGTAGCGATGCAGCATTTCTTCCATGTATTCCGTGTAACCGGAATCGCTCAGCTGGCGGCTGGAGTAGTTGATGGATACCGGGTGCAGGGGATAGCCAAGGCTTCGCCAAATTGCCATCTGCCGGATGGTAAGCTCTGTGGTGATGCGTCCGATGCGCCAGATCCAGCCATTCTTTTCCGCGATAGGAATAAACTGGGCCGGTCCGATATCGGAATTTTTTATCCGGACCAGGGCTTCATATCCCGTAACTTCCTGGGTTTTAGCGTTCGCTTTGGGCTGGTACAGCATGTACAGTTTATTGTTCTCAATGGCGTCCAGCAAGGTTTCGCTGATGGTATGTTCCCGGCGGGCCTGTTCCTTCAGTTTATCGGAGTATACGTAAATCTGGCTTCTGCCGCGCCTGCGGGCCGCGTTCATGGCGTCTTCCGCATTGGCGATCAGATGTTCCGCTTCGTCGGAACTGTCAGACAGGGCGATGCCCATGCTGGCGCTCAGTTTCATGTAAATGCTTCCCAGTATGATGGGTTCGGAAAACGCTTCCTGGATTTCCCGGATGACCGGGTGATCCAGTGAAACTTCCTCGCCCGGAACCAGGAAGAGGAATTCATCGCCCGCGTAACGGATCAGTTCAATGTTCCGCCGTCCGGCAACGGATTTCAGCCGTTCTGTCAGGACGACCAGGACCTTGTCCGCCGTACGGGTGCCGTAGGTGCTGTTCACATTCCGGAAGTCGTCGATATCCGCCATGATCACAGACCATTGCGATGCTGTCCGCATCATTTTGGCCAGCAGGGGAACGGCCAGCCGGCGTCTCCAGATTCGCAGATCTCCGTCATGGGTCGTTTCGTAATTCAGCAGTTCCTTCTCGTCTTCCACTTCGCGTTTCAGATAATAGATGCAGTTTTCCCGATGGTTAAACCCGTTGTAGATGGCCGTCGCCATTTCCCTGCAGGTTTCATAGCCGCAGCTGGAACAGTTCATCTTACGGGAGTCTTCCGTATATTTCCGCATGGACACGAAAATCTTTTCCAGATCTTCTTCCAGCGGTACGCGGACGGCGCAGGTTTTGGACCGGTCCGTATAATGCCGCAGGTAATCTTCCAGACGCAGTTTTTCAAACTGCCTGTTCAGCTCATCCATCCGCTCTTTCGGCGTAAGACTCCGGGACCAGGCGCTGTCCGTATCGTCTTTCTTTACGCTTTCGCGAATCTTCAGCAGGTTATAGTAGGCTTTATCCGTTACGGAAATTTCAGGATCGACTGCGGTGCCGCAGATACATCCCTTTTCACAGTTCAGGGCGTCGATCATCAGGAACGGCGTCTGGCCGCTGGCGATCAGTTTTGCGTTCCGGTCCAGATAATGGTACATCCGTTTTTCGCCGCTCACTTCCCGGACAAAGGCATCTTCGCCAATCAGCCATTTTACGTTTTCCATCAGGCCGCCCGGGGTAGGATAGAAGGAACCAAGGCCGTATTCGATTTCATCGGAGACCGGCTCGCCGCCGATTCCGTTCTCGCGGACATAGGTCATCAGGTGATCAAAGGTAACGTTATAGGAAACGACGCCGTGGGTTTCCGGATCGTCTATCTCCAGCTTCTTTGCAATACATGGGCTGATGAAAGCCAGCTTGTCCGTCACGCCCATTTCGTTCCGCGCATAAATGGCCGCGCACATAAGAGGACTCTGTACGGGGAAGAGTTTCGGGATCAGTTCGGGATGATATTTTTCGATATACGCTACAACCGCAGGGCAGGGCTGGGAGATGCCGCCTGTAAACCCATACTTCCTTATGTAATTGATGTAACCCCAGGTGGTGATATCGGCGCCGAAAGAAACATTGATAAAGCGGTTGACGCCCAGCTTTCTCAGTCCGCCCAGCATCGTTTCATATTCTTCCGGATAGTTGGCTTTAAAAGCAGGGGCAATCAGGACAGAGATCTTTTCTCCTCTGGCAAGATCGTCAAAGAAACGCTGCGTGTCGTCGTTCCATGCCCGCGCGTTGTGATCGCAGGCATCGAAACATGCGCCGCAGGCAACGCAGCGGTTCGGGTCCACATTGATGCGTGATTTCCCCGTTTCGTCCGCTTCCGTTGAAATACAGGCGCCAACGCAGCTGCATACTTTGATGCATTTGTTGCAGCCGACACAGTTTTCTGTTGTATACACTAAGGAATTGGGATTTGTAGCAGGTAGCATAAAAAAACTCTCCTCCACCTTACTTTTTTCAGTTTTGATCTGAAAAAAGTAATCGCTTATTCCTTTTTTAATGAACCGCATATATCTTCATAGAAAGCGTATGTATCGCGGCCGTGATCCTTGCTCCAGTACATGGCGGCGTCGCTCTGATGGACCAGGTCTTCGATTTCAAAATCCTCTGGGCCGGATGACGCGATCCCGATGCTCATGGAAAGATGTTTCATCCGCTCGTCTTTGCTGAACAAGTCTTTCGCTTTCTCCATGAAGTTCCGGATGCGGGTTTCCAGCGCGGGACGGTCCGGTTTGTCGAACAGCGTCACAATGAATTCATCGCCGCCCATACGCGTAATAAAACCGTCTTCAAAGCATTCCTTCAGCAGATTGGACGCGGCGATCATGGCGTCGTCTCCGGCTTTGTGGCCGTAGGTATCATTCACCTCTTTAAAATGATCCAGATCAATATAACAGAGCGTGATGGAATCGCCCTTACGGTGACGGTTCATCCGCTCATAGAAGTAATGCCGGTTGTAAAGCCCGGTAAGGGAATCGGTACGGGCCAGCGTCAGGATCTTTTCCCGCGCTTCTTTTTCTTTTGTCACATCCCGCGCGATGCCGACGGTTCCCACAATTTTGCCGTTTTCATCCCGGACGGGCGTCTTGAAGATGCTGAGTTCGCACAGTCCGCGATGGGCATGGAATACAGTTTCTTCCGAGTGCAGGGTATGGCCGGCTTTCGCAACTTCTTCTTCCGATCTGCGGCAGACCTCTTCGCCGTACTCCGCTTCTTCGCCGCTCAGTCCCCAGATGTAAGCGTGGTATTTGTTGGTCACGTCCTCCCGCGTCTTGCCTACGGCGTCGCAGAAGGCCAGGTTCACTTTCAGGTGACAGCCCGGCATGTCTTTAAACCAGACCATATCGGGCAGGGTATCGATGATGAGATCCACATACTGCCGGTTGAACCAGGCGTCTTTTTCCTCTTTTATCTTCTGCAAAAGACGGGTCGCCTCGTGGCGCGCGAAGGTTGCGGTAAGGGGCAGGGGCCATACGAAGGCAATTTCATCCAATGTATCTGCTGTAAGTTTATCCGCATGGGAAGTACAGAGGATCAGCCGGGCATTCTTCCCGAATTTTTCCCGCAGCGCTTTTACAGAAGCGCCTGCTTCGTCGCTGGCGATGACCCATGTGTTCAGCGGCCAGTCGCAACTGTCGGGCGCGTCCGCAGGCGAAGCAAAGGATTTTACTTCATGGGTAAATCGCTCCAAAGGTTCCAGCCCGGAAAAGATGGAAACGATTTCTTCCGGCATTCCTATGAGCACAAACTCCAACTGATAATGATACATGATAAAATCCTCCCCTGAAACCAAGGTAATGCAAATGAGTGGATTTCCGGCCGATGTTTTCCGCCGAAAGTTTTAAACAAATAAAATTTTCTCTCTGTCTGTAATTAATAATATGCTTAATAAGTAATACGCAAAATCATCCATTAAAGAAAACGGCGCGCCTCCCAAAGGGCAGATCGGCAGAAAGGATCCCGTTTGATCTGACAGGAATGCATTCTGCTATATATAACTTATTATATTAAAAAATGAACGGCAAAGCAAATAAAAATTTAAAAACAATTAAGATAAATTTGAAAATAAAAGAGAGAACGGAAAGATAAGCATAAAATAAAACAGGAAGAAATAATAAGAAAAGAAATAAATTTAAACAAGATATGTATTGCATACGGATTAAACGGAAAACAATACAGAAAAAACGAAAAGTATAAAAGTATACAGGTCAGCCCAGATATTTTCCGGTCACGCTTTCCCTGTTGTTCCTGACCTCATCCGGCGTTCCGCAGGCCACGACCCTGCCGCCTGCTTCGCCGCCGCCGGGACCCATGTCGATGATGTAGTCGGCATTGCGGATCACATCTAGATCGTGTTCGATTACGATGACAGTGGCGCCGTTGGCAATCAGCGTACGGAAAACGGAAAGCAATGTCTGTACATCCAGCGGGTGCAGGCCGATGGTCGGTTCGTCAAATACGAAGACAGAATCAGACTGGGTACGGCCCATTTCGCTGGCCAGTTTCAGCCGTTGGGCTTCGCCGCCGGAGAGGCTGGGGGTTTCTTCTCCCAGCGTCAGGTAACCGAGACCGAGCTCCTGCAGTACCCGGAGTTTTGGATAAACATTCTTCATCCCTTTGCAGAAGGCAAGCGCTGTGTTTATATCCATGTCCATCAGCTCCGGCAGGGAATGGGACGCCCCATCGGCATTTGTATGCCGGATCAGGTTCGCTGTTTTGGCGTAACGGGAACCGCGGCATTCGGGACAGGGAATATCCACATCCGGCAGGAACTGCACGTCCAGGCTGATGGAACCGGTGCCGTCGCAGACCGGGCAGCGCAGGCTTCCCGTATTGTAGGAAAAATCCCCGGCTTTACACCCGCGCTGCCTGGCGTCTTTGGTACGGGCATAGATCTTGCGCAGTTCGTCGTGGACGTTGGCGTAGGTGGCTACGGTGGAACGGATGTTGATGCCGATCGGGGTGGCGTCGATCAGTTTTACGTGGGCGATGCCGTCTGCGGTAAGGGAACGCACATGATCCGGCATGGATTTTCCGGATGTGGCTGCTTCCAGCGCCGGTACAAGGCTTTCCAGTATAAGGGTGGTCTTGCCGGAACCGGATACCCCGGTCACTACGGTCAGCCTGCCTTTCGGGATGGCGATGTCCAATGGTTTGACAGTATGGATGGAAGAAGTGGAGAGACAGATCCTGCCCAAAGAGAACAGCGCGCTGTTTTTATTATCGCGGCGCTTTTTTGGAAGCTCTTTTTTTGCTGCTAGGAACGGACCGATCTGCGATGTTTTGTTCTTCGCAATATCCGCCACGGTTCCTTCCGCAATTACATGTCCGCCTTTCGCCCCGGCTTCCGGACCCAGTTCAATGATCCAGTCCGCTTCTTTCAGGATCTGGGTATCATGGTCCACCAGCAGTACGGAATTCCCGTCAGCCACCAGGTCATGCATAACCCCGTTCAGCCCTTCGATGTTGGAAGGATGCAGACCGATAGAAGGTTCGTCCAGCACATAGAGAACGCCGGTGGTACGGTTCCGTACCGCCCGGGCCAGCTGCATCCGCTGCCGTTCCCCGGTGGAAAGGGTCGACGCCGCCCTGTCCAAGGAAAGGTAGGATAAACCCAAATCCAGCAGCCGTTTGGCAGCAGAATGAAAAGATGCGCAGATGCTTTCCGCCATGGGACGCATAGGTTCCGGCAGGGAAGCCGGCACACCTTCCACCCAGGTCACCAGTTCCGCCAGGGTCAGCTTACACACTTCGTCAAGGGACACGCCCCGCAGCTTCGGCTTCCGTGCCTTTTCCGAAAGACGGGTTCCCCCGCATTCCGGGCAGACATCTTCCTTGAGGAACCGCTCCACGCGCTTCATGCCGGCCTCGTCCTTCACTTTGGAGAGGGCGTTCTGGACGCTGTAAACGGCGCTGTAGTAGGTGAAATCCATTTCGGCAAAGCCGTTGGTTTTCTCGTTCTTGTATATGATGTGACGTTTTTCGGCGGGGCCGTGGTACACAATTTCCTTTTCTTCCGGGGTGAGGTCCTTGAACGGGATGTCCGTGCGTACGCCCATCTCGCGGGCGATGTCTTTCATGAGGGACCACATGAGCGAGCCCCAGGGTGCTACGGCGCCTTCATCTATGGTGAGGGTGTCGTCAGGGACCAGGGTGGATTCGTCTACGGTGCGCACGATTCCGGTGCCTCCGCAGCAGCGGCAAGCGCCCTCGCTGTTGAATGCAAGCTGCTCTGCGCCGGGGGCATACACGCGCTCCCCGCAGACTGGGCACCAGATGGGCTGTTCGGCCGCAACGTCCAGCGTGGGCTCAAGGTAATGCCCGTTGGGACACCGGTGGCTGGCAAGGCGGGAGAACATGAGCCTTAGGCTGTTAAGGAGCTCGGACATTGTGCCGAAGGTGCTGCGGATACCGGGGACGCCCGGCCGCTGGTGCAGGGCCAGGGCCGCCGGAACATAGCGCACATCGTCCACCTGGGCGCGCTCCGCCTGAGTCATGCGGCGGCGGGTGTAGGTGGAGAGAGATTCCAGATAGCGACGGGAGCCCTCGGCGTACAAAACGCCCAGGGCGAGGGAGGATTTGCCGGACCCGGACACCCCCGCGATGCCGACGATCCGGTTGAGGGGGATGTCCGCGTCGATGTTTTTGAGATTGTGCACCTTCGCGCCGCGGATCTCGATGCGCTCCGGTATCTGCTGTTTGTTTGCCATAAGTCCTCCGTAAGCTTGGGCGCGTTGCAAAATGCGAAAACCCGTCATTCCGAACCAGTGACCGATGTCACTGGTGTGGGAATCCGTCTCTTTTACGAAGGAGAAAACGGATTGTACCCTAAAGGGCAGACCCCACGTCACCAGTGTGCGCTCACAAGGTAAAGAATGTCGCGCGTTTCTCACGCGTCAGAATGTTCCTCGCAATGACGGGGAAAAGGCCAAACTGGTATGAGTTTTATGATGGTTGGAAAGGATTTGATACCAATGAACAGAAAATACCGCAAGACCGTTATCGCGGGCAACTGGAAGATGAACATGCTCGCCTCCGAGATCAAGCCCTTCATGGAAGAGCTCAAGGCCAATCTCCCCAAGACCCGCACCTGCGAGATGGTGCTGTGCACCCCCGCCGTGATGATCCCCGCCATGATCAAGGCCGGCAAGGACTGCAAGGTCGCCGCCGGCGGCGAGGACGTGTCCAAGTTTGAAAAGGGCGCGTACACCGGTGAAGTCTCCGCCAGCCAGCTGGCTGACGTGGGCGCCAAGTACTGCATCGTCGGCCACTCCGAGCGCCGCCAGTACCACGGCGAAGACGATATGCTCGTCAACGCCAAGGCCAAGGCCCTCATCGAGAAGGGCATCATCCCCATCATCTGCGTCGGCGAGAGCCTCGAGCAGCGCGAGATGGACCTGACCATGGAGTATGTCGCCTACCAGGTCAAGGCCGCCCTCAGCGGCATCGACGCCAGCAAGCTGCGCCGCTGCATCATCGCCTACGAGCCCATCTGGGCCATCGGCACCGGCAAGACCGCCACTGCCGAGCAGGCGCAGGAAGTCTGCCAGGGCATCCGTGCCGTCATCCGCGGCATCTACGGCGCCCGTCCCGCCCGTGCCGTCAGCATCCTCTACGGCGGCAGCATGAACGCCAAGAACGCGGCCGAGCTGCTGGCCCAGCCCGACAT
>DDQB01000043.1 GCA_002342505.1 Acidaminococcaceae bacterium UBA2453 | reverse complement strand
CAGATACTGATGGCAGTCAAGGGACATACCGGGAATTTTGTAAGTAAATTGATACAGTTTGTCGAAAATCGGTTCCATGATGCACTCCTCCATTTTATTTTACGATACTCCATTTTCACCGTATCGTATTACTATTATATTTCAGGCCATTATTAAATCATCATACTCATTAACAGAACTTCCCCTAACTGTTAATTATTGTAACCCTCTTTTAATATTTACAAGCAAGGATAATATGCTAACGGATACATTTGTTTTTGTCCACTGTAATGGAACGACCTCCTTGCCCGATCAAAATAAATCCCATTTCCGATTTTTTATCTGTTGGTCCTTGCCCGTCCTGCATAAGGAATGCCTGTACATTCTTCTATATCCTTATTCAGCGTCGCCAGGTCATCCAGTCCCAGCTCATGCACAGAGGAATGACCTGTGATTCGCGCAAAGGTTTTCAGCTCTGACAGGCTTACATTCATGAAATTTGCCACACGCCGCGCTGCCGCATCAATGTTCAGTCGGGCACGCAGCTTGGGATCCTGTGTAGCCACGCCAACGGGGCAGTTTCCGGAACCGCAGATGCGGTACTGTTGGCAGGCAGCGGCAATCAGGGCTGCGCTGGCTATCGCAACGGCATCAGCGCCCATGGCCAGGGCTTTGGCAAAATCTGGCGAAACTCGCAGCCCGCCCGTAATGACCAGCGCAATATCCGAACCTACCGAATCCAGGTATTTGCGGGCGCGGCTCAAAGCGAAAATTGTCGGGATGGTGGTCGCTTCCCGAAGGAAGAATGGGCTGGAACCAGTAGCGCCGCCACGTCCGTCAATCGTAATAAAATCCGGTTCCGCGAATACACAATGCTCCAAATCCTGTTCTATGCGGCCTGCCGCAATTTTAATGCCGATAGGCCTGCCTTCGGAGCGTTCCCGTAACATATCTACCATGGCCTTTAAATCTTCTTTGGAATTAATTTCAGGGAATTTACTTGGACTTTGCACATCTTCGCCTGGTTTCTTGCCGCGCAACACAGCAATTTCAGGAGTTACCTTTTCGCCGGGAAGATGTCCGCCCATGCCCGGCTTTGTTCCCTGCCCAATCTTGATTTCAATAGCATCCGCAGTTTTCAGGTTTTCATCCGTAACACTATATTTATTTGGGATGTATTCAAAAATATATTTGTAGGCTGCTGCTTTTTCTTCCGGCAGAATCCCGCCTTCCCCGCTGCACATAGCCGTCTTGGCCATCGCGGAACCTTTGGCAAGAGCAACTTTTGTTTCTTTGGAAAGGGCGCCAAAGGACATATGGGAAATATAAACCGGACTCTCTAAGACCATCGGCTTCCTCGCATTTTTACCGATTACGGTTTTCGTATCAACCGGCGCATCATCTTCCAAAGGCGGCGGATTCAATTGCGTACCCAACAATAAAATGTCGTCCCAGCCCGGCATGGGCATCTGGGTTCCCATAGCGCCGCCAATCGTGCGCCCCGTCACAGCCATCTCATGAATTTCCTTCATATAGCGACAGCGTTCATCCACACGGGCATAGGCTTCATCGTAAGCCAGCGAAGCAGAGGCCGCAGGCTTTGTTTCGTTTCCATCTGCACCACGTTTTACTTCTTCAGCTTCTCCAATCTTTTCAAAGTTTGAAATTGGTTGTTTACAGATGGGGCAGCAGGGAATTTCACTCAGTTTCTTTCCTTCTTTTGCTTCGTCAAAAATGGCTCCGCAGATACGGCATCGGTATACAGCCATGATGAAACCTCCTCTGTGTTTATTTAAGATGTATTTTTGTCAAATACCAATTTTATTATAACATCACACCACATCTTTTTTCCATAATAAAATTAGCGCCCTGCTGCCAGAGCGCATTAAGGTTTTTCAGTTCAAACCATGCCAGGTAAGCCGCAAAGTCACCGCCGTGATTATCAACCAAAGGTCTTGCTTTATATCTTCCTCGCTACCCTGAGCACAGCGATTATCACAAGAATGATGAACAACATACCACCCATATCGCCTGTCAGCGATAAAGGGACCTGTGGTATGAGCCATATCAAAAGAATGGTGGCAACCATTCCTGCAATAACCAGGCGCAGATCGAGTTCAAGAGCGGTTCTTTTTTCTGATGTTTCTGAATCTGATTTTTTTATTCCTCCTAAAGCCTCAACAAACGTAGTGAAGATAAGAGGCAGCGATTTAATGAGGCTTATGATTCCGCCCGCTGCTACCATACCAGCCCCTATGTACCGGATATAGTTTGACCAGATTGCTGGCGCACCACTCTCGGCATATATCGCGGCATATGAATTTAACTTAACCCATTTTCCATGACGGACACGTTTTTGTCAAACCAGACTACAAGGCGCTTCTCATTCCTGTTCCGGTTCCGGAAGAAAAAACGAAGCGATAAGCCCAATCAGTCCCGCAATCCAGAAAATCTGCAACGCAAAAACTAATCCCCACCGATCCGCCGCCCACCCCACCATAGGCGCGAACACACCGCCCAGCGTGGTTGTCAGTCCCAGCGTGATTCCGGAAGCAAAACCCGCATTTCTCGCCAGATACGTCTGCCCCAATACCACAATGGGGCTGTAGGGCATAAAAATCGAAATTGCGGCCGGCACCAGCAGCAGGCTTGCTATCCATATATCAGTCGTATGTGTCAGCAGGAGATACGTTGGCGCCATACAGAAAAAGGCCGCCCGTATAATGGTAACATACCCGAACCGGTCTGCCAGCAGACCCCCTGCAAAGGTAATGCACGCCCCCAATGTAAACAGGATAGACAGCGCAGTGGTACCCTGGGTTGCCGAAGCATGCAACACCGACATCCAGTAAATTGGAATAAACGTATTGCTTAACGTAAAGCCAATGGAACGGGCCAAAATGGGAAATGACAGGATGCCGAAAGCCTTCCAGTTATTATCGCCGCCCGCCTGGGACTTCTGACCCTTTTCCTGCTCCCTGTACCGGGAAACCTGGGCCAGAACAGCCGGCATGCGCATAAAAATAACCGCCGCCAGCACCGCGTTGATAATCCCAAACAACAGTAACGAATGGATACCGATTTTGTAAGCACAAAAACCGGCTGCAACAGGCCCGATGGCAAAACCGGCATTGCCGCCAACGGAAAAAGTTCCCAGCGCCTGCCCTTTGGCTTTGGCTGCGATCCGGTTCACCATCAGCGCCGCTTCCGGATGGAACACCGCGCTGCCGATGCCGGACAGCATCGCCGCCAGAAACACTGCTCCGTAGGATGAACAATATCCCATCAGGGTTACGGCCAGTCCACACAGGACAGTTCCCAGGGGAACGAACCAGGGACGGGAGATCCGGTCTGAATAATACCCGAACAGAGGTTGCAATACTGAAGCGATCAGTACATTGGCAAAAATCAGCGTCCCCGCTTCCTGATAGGACAATTCATAATGCTGTATAAAATACGGCAACAGCGCCGGTATCGCTCCCTGGCACCAGTCTACGGAAAGGTGACCCAGGGAAAACAGGTACACCGACGGATCAATCTTTTTCACACCATATCATCCCTCTCCTCACTTAGGGGGTCCGGAATTACAGCAGGGACTCGTATGCTATATTAGCATTTCTTCTTTTTGCACTGCGCGCCCCGGTTCCAACACCAGGAATTGGGCATCCCAGTTGCCGCTAAATAATTTTTCCAAAAGATGTATGCCCGACTCTACATACTCCATCCTTGCCCCAAGCCAGTCTGCATCTTTTTTAACTACTGCGGCGTATTCCTCTCTCCTGCATTGATTGATGCCCGTGTCCATAACAGAGATGGTGCTGTATAAAGCCATCCATTCTTTATGTTTCTGTTCGGCAGTTTCATCGTCAACATGGTAAGCCTCTGCCATTCTCTCAAAAATAGCTTTAAAGGATTCTGTTGACGGATCTTTGGCCCTGACATAAAGGTGACCCGTTTTTTTCAGATTGCTAACCGGTTCGTCCTTTATTTGCAATAACAGGGATACACAGTCGTCGACCCGTGGAATGACCAGACGGTAACGCGATTGCACATTATTCCATGAACCGCCGCAAAATCCCATGCAGACTAAAACCGTATCAATTCCTTCCGGCATCCGGCCCAGTTCTGTCTTAATATGTTCCTGCATTTCAGCAGGGTCCCTGTGATAGATGCGGTTCAGGTATCTTACCCGCATCCGTGTCCCCACGCTTTCCTGAGCCGCTTCTACATATTCCGTAAGCGAACTGCAGGCCAGAATTATGGTCTTATCCTGATCCATAGCAATGCCTCTCAAATATAGCCATACCATGTTTGCCGCACATCACAGCGCGGCATTATTTTTCGTCCCTGCTTTCAGCATGCTCTTGTTCTCGTACATTTTCTTATCCGCACGGGCAAACACCTCGTCCACGTTTGCATCGCCATCAAACTTCGCCATGCCGCAGGCAATCACGACCCCATTCGTATGGGCCGCCTCCGCGTTGCGACGGCTTACCACTTCCAGCAGCTCTTCCATGTGCTCGTAATCATTTCCCCGGGCAATCACCGCAAACTCGTCGCCCCCCAGCCGGAACACCGGGCTGTGCTTAAAGGTATCGCAGATAATTTTGCAGGCTTCCTTCAGGTACTGGTCCCCCGCCTGATGGCCCAGGGTATCGTTTATAATTTTTAAATTGTTCACATCCAGCACCACGATGGCAAAGGATTCCTGGCTCTGCGTTTCGATCTGCCGGTTCATCCGTTCTGCCGAAGAATTAAATGCGTACTTGTTCTTAATCCCCGTCAGCGAGTCGATCATAGCCTGGGCCTGGGCCTGGGCCAGCTGCTTGCCCATTTCCTTTTCCTGCCGCACCTGGGCGTCCACATCATTCAGCCCCACGATCAGCCGCGGCCCTTCTTTTTCTTCTACCAACGCGGCCTTCAGCTGCACATAGATCGGCCGTCCATTCAGCAGAAAGCGGTAACTCAGGCTGAAGTGGCCGTTGCGTTCAATTTCAGCCAGAACATTTTCTTTGGTAAACACCGTAAGAAACTGGTCCAGGCTCTCGGGATGGTTATAAATCACAGCCTTTTCCCTGGCTTTGGCAAAAAAGTTGTCGCCTTCTTTCGCCGACTTCAATCCCTCTTCAAATGCCTCGGTGGCGCTGAATTCACGATAACGCTCCGTTTCCGGATCCACTACATAGACGCAGATAAAGTTACCGGTGATGGCCTGGAGACGGGCATAGACGATACGTTCCTCCCGGATCCGTTCTTCCATCCGGCGCTGCCGCATCAGCTCATCAATATCTTTTACGGCGATCACAACAAAACTCCCGTTGTCTTCCATGCGGGAGATCCGCATCAGCACGTAAAACGTTTTCCCGTCTTTGATCCTGCGGTAAACCAGCTCATGCACCCTGCGCCCATCCAGCGCCTCCTCAAGAAACCGGCGGTTCATGGTCTTCAGGAATACCGCCTCGTCATCTTTGTGCACAAATACCTTCACTTCCTTCTTGCATTCCTCAAAAAAATCAGAGCCGCGCCTTGCCTCATTCAACACCCCGCGCTCATCGTCGGTGTGGAATTCGATGTATTCGTCGGTGTCCATATTAACATAGTACAGGTCCGTGTAACCACGGGCTAACGCATGGGCAATGTGCACATACACGCTGCCGTCGCTCAGCGTCTTTTTTCCCTCATCCATCTGATTCACCTTCATCCCCTCCAGCCTGCCTTTGCCTTCACACAGGCAATTCCTTCTCTTTAATAATAAACGCTTCAAACTCTTCCGGGGGCAGCGGCCGCGAGAAATAATACCCCTGCACCAACGGGCAGCCAGCGTTTTTCAGCAATATCATCTGCTCCTTCGTCTCCACCCCTTCGGCCACTACGTTCAGCTTCAGGTTCCGGGCAATGTCCAGGATCAGTTCCACCAGCCGCATATCCTTCGGGCTGTGTTCAATGTTCCGCACAAAAGCGCAGTCCATCTTCAGCACGTCAATGGGAAGAGAGGAAAGCAGGCCCAGGGAAGAGTACCCGCTGCCAAAATCATCCATCTCAATGCGATAGCCCTTATCCCGCAGCCGGGAAATAACCGTAAGCACCTTTTCCTCACTGTCGCCATAGGCCGATTCGGTCACCTCCAGGCGCAGGTTACACCGGTCCAGCCCATTTTTTTCTACGATGCCGTCCAGGATCTCTTCCAGCTTCGGGTCAAAAATATCCACCCGGGAAAGGTTCACCGAAACCGGGAGCGTGACCCCAAAGGCAGCCTTCCATGCAGCAATCTGCCGGGCCGCCTCCGCCCACACGTATTTATCCAGATTGCCGATCACCCCGTGCCGTTCAAACAGCGGGATAAAGGAATTGGGAGGGATCAGCCCCAGTTCCGGGTGCTGCCAGCGAACCAGTGCTTCCGCGCTGAACAGCCGCGGCGGTTCGCTCTGGATGCTGTACTTGGGCTGATAATACACTTTAAATTCATGCTCGTCCAGCGCCCGGCGCATGTCAACCAGCAAGTGCTGGTTGTAGAGTTCCTGCTTGCGCATCTCTTCGTTATAGACCATCAGGTGGGTATTGGTTCCCCGTATCGAATTGCAGGCCGCCCAGGCATGGATAAATAATTCCACCGACTCCAGGTTTTCCTGGCTTGGCATCACGCCCATCCGTAGCCGCAGGCTTACATTGCGCACCAGTTTGTCCAGCGCGCTCTGGAACCGTTGCAGCAGTGCCTGGTAATCCTCCTGGCGGGGACAGAAAATGTTGAAACGATCCCCTTCAATACGGCTGGCGATTCCCTCTGTGTCCTTCAGGAAGGACTGGATCTCCCTGCCCAAAAGCTGCAGGGCCTCGTCGCCGAAGTCCGGGCCGTTCAGCTCGTTCACCATCAGGAACTGGTCGATATCCATGGCCACGGCATCCATGGCGCAATCCGGATGTTGCTTGCGGATCCGGTTCACGTATTCATAGAAAAAGTTGTTATTATACAGGCCGGTCAGGGGATCGATCTCCGTGGCGTTAATCAGTTCTTTCCGTTCCAGCGCCGCCTTCTGCGACTTTATGTTCCGGAGCGCCAGCAGCAAAAACGCCACCGCCGTTACGGCAATAAGGGACAGCACTTTCACCAGGTTGTGGCGGATGAATTCCACAAAACCGATGTCCCGGCTGTCATAGGTGTAGGAGGCCAGGGCCGCGTTCACAGAAGAACGGGGCACGAGGTTGACGGTCTTGTCCAAAATGGAATACAGCTGCGAATCGCCTTTTCTCACGGCAAAGGAAAGGTCCATGGGGATGCCGGTGTTGATGGGAACCAGCCCCAGCTCTTCAATCCGTTTCCCGAAGCGATCCGTACGGTAGGCGCTGAACAGGGAACAATCTGCCTTTCCCTCGGCCACCGCCTGCAGCCCGCCTTCAAAGCTTCCAAAGTAGGCGAGTTCCCAGTTAGGGAAGTGATCGTTGATAAAGGTTTTTCGATTGTTGTTCCCTTTGCTTATGGCCGCCGTATGTTTGTCGCCGAAGCGAAAGCTGTGCTGATCCGAGGCCCGCACAATGGCATACATTTCCAGCCTGATGCTGGCGTCCGTCACCATCAGGCCCATCTGCTCTGCGTCATAACTGTTCATATTGACCGGGAACATGCAATCCACCTCGCCATCCTGCAGGGCTTTCAGCGCCGCGCTGGCAGAGGGATAGGCTACCGGCTGGAACAAAAGCTTCCCGTTCTGGTGGCTGTTCCCCGCCATGGCCAGATAGTCCTTCAGCGTGCCGATCAGGTTGCCGTCCCTGTCGCTGGCGGAATAGGGCATATAGTTGTCCCTGTACCCCACCCGGATTTTCCCTTTGCCTTGCAGCCATTCCAGCTCCCCGGGGCTGAGCAGCACATTGGAAGCGCTGGCTCGCACATACTGTTCAAACAGCTGCTGGTTATAGTAAGGGTTTTCGTCCTGGATGCGGCTCATAGCGGTATCCAGTTCGTCCAACAAATCCGGACGGTTTTTGCTGACGGCGAAATAAATGGAAGAAGACCCGATCTTGCAGACGGGCAGGTACTTTTCTTTTTCGCCAGAGGCGTCATAGGTCACATAGGAGTCGATCTCGTCCAGGAACAGTTTTTGTCGCGAATCCGATCCCGTGCCGGTGAGTTCTACGATCTGGGGCGTAACTTTATGCTTTTCCGCCCAGGCGGCAAAGAGTTTTTCCTGGATACTGCCTTTGTTGATGCCCACTTTTTTACCGTTAAAGGAGGCGTAGTCATCGGGCCGGATGCTTTTATTATCTGCTTTTACGAAGGCGTAATATATTTCCTCGCCCATGGGCAGAGAAGAATACAGTATGTCTTTCGCCCGTTCTTCCGTATAAGATACGTCGCTCAGCAGGTCGATCTCGCCCCGGCGCAGCATCTGCAGAAGCTGTGTCCAGCTGCCGGTCACATATTCGTAATTCCAGCCGGTGTAGGCGGCTATCTTCTGTTGGTATTCATACACGTAGCCCGACCTGCGGCCAAGCTTGTCTGTGGAACACAGCCGCGATTCAAACCAGCCCACGCGCACGGTTTTGTTGCCGGGTGCGGCTTCTGCAGCGGATAAAAAAGCCGAAGTAAAAATGGCCAGCAGTGTAATCAGGCAAAACATAATCCACCGGATCTGCTTCGGTTGCGCGAAAGACCCTGTAAGGAACTGTACGAGAAGGGGCTCCTGTCCGTTTTTCATTGCTTCTCATTCCTTTTCCGTTATTTGTGAGAGTGAATTGGTTATACTTATTATACTACGAATATCCAGATTGTGCGACAGGCATAAAAATCCTGTCAACTCCAAAGATTTAAGCGCCCCGGATGTGAGTCAGCAGATATCCGGCTATCAGCATTACCACTACCGATACTACAGTGATAAACACAGATATCAACAATGCTGTTCTTAGTTTGTTATCCGGGCTCCTGCCATTTCTCCATTCCAACTGGGTTTCCTCCTGATACCGGAAATTTTCACTGCAGTATTTTAACGTATACCTTACGGCGCCTGGGCCCGTCGAATTCACAGAAATAAATCCCCTGCCACGTTCCCAGTACAAGCTTTCCATTATCTATGATGATCTGTTCTGAAAACCCAATCATACTTGATTTCAGATGCGCCGCTGAGTTCCCCTCCATATGAAGATATCCGTCTTCCCATGGCACGATCTTATTGATTTCCTTCGTGAAATCTTTTACCACATCGGGATCCGCATTCTCATTGATCGTAACAGCCGCCGTTGTATGCGGAACAAACACGGTACAGATCCCGTCTTTCACCCCGCTGTCAGAAACAGCTTTTTGTATCAGCCGGGTAATATCCTGCATCTCCGTGTGTTTCTTTGTCGTTACATCCAGTTTTATAAACATACGCAATCACCCCGTGTAGGCGTCATCGGCAGAATTGCGGAAGTCCTGCTTCGCCAGCCATTCCCGCTCTTCCTCATTTTCAGGGATATCAATGCGCTCAATCTTAAAAACAACAGGCCTTGTCCCGTCGTTGCAGCAGGGACTTATATTCTATATTGGTATTCCGCTTCTTTTATTG
>DDQB01000033.1 GCA_002342505.1 Acidaminococcaceae bacterium UBA2453 | reverse complement strand
GCGTGCAGACGAATTAATCAGCGATTCCTAAGGAAATAAGTTTCTGATTCCTAATGAAGCATCACTCAAGAAAAGAAAAGGAGAAAAACATGAAAGAATACAAACCTTTTAAATCCGGCAAAGTCCGCGAATTATACGATCTGGGCGACAGCCTGGTCATGGTATGCACCGACCGCATCTCCGCCTTCGATGTAATCCTGAAAGACCCGGTGCCGGAAAAAGGCGCCATCCTGAATAAAATGTCCAAGTTCTGGTTTGACTTTACAAAAGACATCGTGCCGAACCACATGCTCTCTATCGACACCAAAGACATGCCCGAATTTTTCCAGACCCCGGAATTTGAAGGCCGTAGCATGAAGACCCAGAAACTGGAAATGCTTCCGGTAGAATGCATCGTTCGCGGTTACATTACCGGCAGCGGTTGGGAAAGCTATAAAAAAGAAGGAAAGATCTGTGGCATCGAACTGCCGGAAGGCCTGAAGGAATGCCAGAAATTGCCCGAACCCCTCTTCACCCCCTCCACCAAAGCACCCGTAGGCGAACACGACATGAACATATCCATGGAAGAAGGGTCAGCCTGGGTAGATAAGTTCTTCCCCGGAAAAGGGAAAGAGTATATGGAAAAAATGCGCGATCTGACGCTGGCCCTGTACAAAAAATGTGCGGACTACGCGCTGGAACGCGGCATCATCATTGCCGACACCAAATTTGAATTCGGCCTGGACAAAGAAGGCAACGTAGTACTGGGCGACGAAATGCTGACCCCGGACAACAGCCGCTTCTGGCCGCTGGAAGGATACGAAGCCGGTAAACCCCAGCCCTCCTACGACAAACAGTATGTACGGGATTACCTGAAATCCAGCGGGGCTGAAAGCCTGAACGAAGAAGTAACGGCCAAAACCGTGGAAAAATACAAAGAAGCCTATGAACTATTGACCGGCAAAAAGTTCGCATAATCATCGTAGAAGACCTACATAATCATCGTAGAAGACCTATACACAGAAATAGTTTCACACTCTCTAATGCGGCAGCGGCCTCACAATTTTATATCTTCATATGCTAAACGGCGTCCTCTTTGCGGGACGCCGTTTTTTACCATGTATTAAGGAAGCGCTGATTAAACTGTACAAAAAATGCCTGAATGTTTTCCTTTTAAGCAATAAGCGCCTGCTTTGACTTACTGCCACACTTCTTTCATGATATTCCGATAATTTCCATCCAGATAATTTATGATTACACTGAAAATCTTATACACCTTATTTCCGTCAAATTTATCCTCTTCGGTAACCAGACATACATCCAGCATCAGATTTCCCCGTTCGTCAAAAAACAGTTTAAATGGTTTGTACATCGCGGATTGCGCATTAGCCAGTTTCAGAAGCTTGACTTCATTTTCGGCATTCAAAACCTGTGGTGCAATCTGTACGCGGATGATTGAAAACACACTGTCATCAATAATTACAATGGTCGGAAGCTGCTGGCCTTCTACTCCGAGGTATGACCGAAACACAACCGTGTGCAGTTCGTTCCCTTCGATTTCTTCCATCTGGAAGACCGTGATCTTCTGTTCCTCTAAAAATGCATTAAATTGTTCGGCCTTGCTGTTCATGTTAATATCCTCCATTTATTTACGGTTTGAATGTATTTTTATATTTAATGGCATTAATAAAGCAGAGTGCCGTTTATTATGATCCGCTACTTTTATTTTACTATACCTTAGGCTTCTGATGCAAGAATTATCTTTGTTTTCAGTTTTTTATACCGCTTTAATTGTCAGCGTTTCCTGAAAAATCAGGGAGATCCTCCTGCTCCGACATCACTGTGCCGTTGCAGGATTATCTCCCATACAATTAGATATTATACAGCAAATGCAGCGAAAACTCGTCTGCTTTGCACTTTCAGAAGCTTTACCACATCCGTCTTACAGTCACGCCGCAGGACCAGTCTTTGTCGTGGGAGCCCCGCTCAAAAGCAGCGTCTCCGCCGATGGTCCATCCTTTACCGACAGCAACTTCACCGCCGATAGACAGCAGGAAGTGTGTCTTATCCTGCACGTTGCGCATCTCATAGGTGTTGGCCGCATTGCCCAGATACCCATACCGCAGTTTCGGTTCCGCTCCCGCAAAGGCGTGTTTCACCCCTGCCCGTATAGCGTAACTGCCTCCTGCCAGATAGCGTTTGAATTCCACGCCCAGGCCTGCGCCGAAATAGTTGTTATGTTTGCTTTCCACAACCTGTCCGAAGGGACCGGCGTGTCCGCATCCACCCACCAGCCGTCTATGGCGTCCTTCTTTGCCGCGCCGAAATTCTGCCCTATTTTAACCTCGCTATAGGCGTAGTCCCCATAGGGATACTCGTCTTTATTGGCCATGGCAACGTCAAGATGGTTCAGCACCTTGCCTTCGTTCCACAGCTTTGCCACATAAGAATCCGGAATCCCTTTGGCTTCCGGGCCCGCAACGGACAAAGAAGTGGAACCCGCGCTGGCATTCTGAAATTTCTCCTTGGTGGTAACAAAGATCTGCCAGGGCAGTTTCACCTTCCCCTTCGGCCCCAGCATATCCGTCCAGTATTGCATGCCTTCATGCATAGCCTTTACCAGCGAAGGATCAAGATTATACTGCGCCTTGTCCGCAACGCTGTAGTCGCCGTCCTTATCCACTACGCCTACAAATTCACCCTTTGCGAGGAGGGTCACCTCCGCCACGTTTTTCCCTCCATATTGGATATAGGACGTAGTGTATGCTTCGCCGCTAACGGGCAGCGAAGCGCCCAGAGCCGCCAGCACGGCGGCGGCCAGCAGGCGGTAACGTCCTGAACAGAGCTTGTTCTTACGCATTCTTTTCATGATAATGAGCTCCTTTGCATTGCTCGAACTTCATTTGAGGGTTTTATAAAATATGCGCCTATGCGTCGAAAAACAGCAAAAGAAGAGAAGCAGGCCGAAACTCCTGTCTCTTCTTTGCTGGTATATTATGTAATCAGTTTATTTAATCAGCGCGTGCCACTCCTGCAGCGACAGCACATCGCTGTTGCCGTGCTGGTTCATCTGGCGGATACCTTCCGCCGCCGCCTTGGCCGCCACCATGGTGGTAATGTAGGTGACCCGGTGCTTAATAGCGCCCTTGCGCAGGTAACTGTCATCGTGGGCCGCCGTTTTCCCCGCCGGGGTATTCACGATGAGCTGGATCTTTCCATTGATGATCCAGTCTTCGATGTTAGGCTGGCCTTCATAGATCTTGTTGACCCGTTCCACGGGGATGCCCGCCGCTTCGATCAGCTTCGCGGTCCCTGTCGTGGCAATGATCTTGAAGCCGTCTTCATAGAATGCCCTGGCCACCGCCACCGCTTCGTCCTTGTCCCCGTCGCTGATGGACAGCAACACGGTACCCTTCAGGGGCAACAGCGACTTGGACGCTTCCTGGGCTTTGAAGTACGCTTCGCCTACGGTCTCCGCCAGGCCCAACACCTCGCCGGTAGAACGCATTTCCGGCCCCAGGATTGGATCCACTTCCGGGAACATGTTGAAGGGGAACACCGCTTCTTTTACGCCGTAGTATGGGATCTTCTGTTCTTTCAGGCCCGGTACCGGAGAAGGGCGGCCAGTCAGCTGGCCGGTAATGATATCCGTGGCCAGTGGCACCATGCGGATGCCGCACACCTTGGATACCAGCGGCACGGTACGGGATGCCCGGGGATTGGCCTCCAGCACATACACCTTGCCGTCCTCGATGGCGTACTGCATGTTCATGAGGCCTACTACGTTCATCTCCACCGCAATCTTGCGGGTATATTCTTTAATGGTCTTCAGGTTTTCTTCAGAGATCTGCCGGCTGGGCAGGATGCAGGCGCTGTCGCCGGAATGGATGCCGGCCAGCTCGATATGTTCCATGACTGCCGGAACAAAAGCGTCCTTTCCGTCGGAGATGGCGTCCGCTTCACATTCCAGCGCATTGTGCAGGAACCGGTCGATGAGGATGGGCCGGTCCGGGGTTACGCCGATGGCCGCCGCCATGTAGTCCTTCATCTGGTCGTCGTCGTGAACCACTTCCATGCCCCTGCCGCCTAATACAAAGGACGGACGCACCATCACCGGGTAGCCGATTTTATGTGCCAGTTCCAGAGCCTCTTCTACGGTGCTGGCCATACCGGACTCCGCCATAGGGATGCCCAACTTGTCCATCACTTTGCGGAACTGGTCCCGGTCTTCCGCAAGATCGATGACTTCCGGGGTGGTGCCTAAAATGTTCACCCCTTCTTCTTTCAGCTTGGCGGCTAAATTCAGCGGCGTCTGCCCGCCGAACTGGGCGATGACGCCCACCGGTTTTTCTTTATGGTAAATGCTCAGCACATCTTCCAGCGTTAAGGGCTCAAAGTACAGCTTGTCGGAAGTATCGTAATCGGTGGATACGGTTTCTGGGTTGCAGTTTACGATAATGGTCTCAAAGCCCAGTTTTTTCAGAGACAGGGCCGCGTGTACGCAACAGTAATCGAACTCGATGCCCTGGCCGATGCGGTTGGGACCGCCGCCCAAGATCATGATCTTCCGTTTATCGGTCACCGGATTGTTATCAGGTGCATTGTAAGTGGAATAGAAATAGGCGCTGTCCTGGGTGCCGCTTACATGAACACCGTCCCATGCTTCCACCACGCCGATCTTTTCCCGGGCGTGACGGATATCGTCTTCGGAAACTTCCAGAATCTCGCTGAGGTATTTGTCGGAGAAGCCGTCCTTCTTCGCCTGGGCCAGCGCTTCGGGAGCGGGCACTTCGCCCTTATGCTGCAACAGGGCTTCTTCTTCCTCCACCAGTTCCTTCATCTGCTGGATAAAATATTCCTTCACTGCCGTAATGGCATTGATCTCTTCTACCGTAGCGCCCTTGCGCAGGGCTTCGTACATCTGGAAGTGGCGTTCGGAAGAAGGTGTGCGCAGCAAGGTCAGCAGCTCTTCTTTACTGAGCTGGTCAAAGTTCTTCACATGACCTAACCCGTAGCGGCCTTTTTCCAAGGATCGGATGGCTTTCTGGAAAGCTTCCTTGTAATTTTTGCCAATACTCATGACTTCGCCTACGGCCCTCATCTGGGTACCCAGCTTGTCATCCACGCCCTTGAACTTTTCAAAAGCCCAGCGGGCAAACTTCACTACTATATAATCCCCGTCCGGCACATACTTGTCCAGGGTTCCGTACTTGCCGCAGGGCAGATCTTTCAGGGTAAGGCCGCTGGCCAGCTTGGCAGATACCAAGGCAATGGGGAATCCTGTAGCCTTGGATGCCAGGGCCGAGGACCGGGAGGTACGGGGGTTGATCTCTATGACAATGACGCGTCCGTCTTTCGGGTTACGGGCAAACTGCACATTGGTGCCGCCGATGACGCCAATGTGTTCTACGATTTTATAGGCCTGACGCTGCAGTTCCTGCTGCACGTCCTCGGGAATGGTAAGCATGGGCGCGGTGCAGAAGGAGTCGCCGGTATGCACGCCCACCGGATCCACGTTTTCAATGAAGCAGACGGTGATCATGTTGTTGTCTTTATCCCGGACCACTTCCAGTTCCAGCTCTTCCCAGCCCAGGATGGATTCTTCCACCAGGACCTGATGGATAATGCTGGCCTGGAGCCCCCGGGCGCAGACTGTTTTTAGTTCTTCCTTGTTATATACCAGACCACCGCCGGCGCCGCCCATGGTATAAGCCGGGCGCAGCACCACCGGGTATCCTAACTTATCCGCAATGGCAAGGGCTTCCTCCACGCTGTAGGAAACTTCACTGCGGGCCATGCCGATGCCCAGTTTGTTCATGGTCTCCTTGAACTCAATGCGGTCTTCTCCCCGTTCGATGGCGTCTACCTGCACGCCGATGACTTTCACATTATATTTATCCAGCACGCCGGCCTTGTTCAGCTCCGCGCACAGGTTCAGGCCGGACTGGCCGCCTAAATTAGGCAGCAGGGCGTCCGGACGCTCTTTCGCGATGATCTGTTCCACCCGCTCCACGTTCAGCGGTTCAATATAGGTTTTATCCGCCATTTCCGGATCCGTCATGATCGTTGCCGGATTGGAATTGACCAATACGATCTCATAACCCAGGCTTCGCAGCGCCTTGCAGGCCTGGGTGCCGGAATAGTCAAATTCACAGGCCTGGCCGATTACGATCGGGCCGGACCCGATGATCATAACTTTATGAATGTCTGTTCTCTGTGCCATAGTCTCTCTTCTCCCCTGAACAAAATTAAAATCAAATCTTTTCTGAAAGATTGACGGAATCACCGATCATTCGTCTGCACGCTTGTCTGTGGTTCCTCAGGGAAACAGTGATTAATCCATCATCGTTTCCTTATGAATAAAAGCAGCAGAACGCGATTCCTTTTTTCAGGAATACTATACGGCGTTTCCCGCTTTTACCTTACAGAATATTTTACCATATTTTACCGAAAAAAATACAGGGCAATCCGATTTTTTTCCGCAGGCAAAGAAAAAGTGCGGAAGATTTGCCACCGCACTTTCCATTTCCCAATGTTAAATTATGGCCGCCAGCCTATCGCGGGCATCCATCACCTTTTTATACATCTCTGTGTAATCCCGGTCTTCTTTGGTACGCAACGGCTCCACAATTTCGCACACGGCATCGTAGAGCGGGTCCAGGGCCAGGTTGCCGGTAATGCCTTTTAAGGCATGGGCCGCTTCAAAACCTGCCTGCAGATCCTTGTCTTCCAGCGCCTTGCCCAGCTTTTCAAAATTCGCGTCGCCAACAGCGGCGGCAATCATTTTAAAATAGAAGGCTTCCATGTTGCAGCAGCGTTCCAGTCCCTGATTGGTTTTTACTCCGTAGTCTTTTAAGGTTTCCATAGACAGCATGATCAATCCATTCCTTTCAACAGTTTTTCAAAATCTTCCGCAGGCATGGGCCTGCCAAAATAGTATCCCTGGATCATATTACAGCCGATCTCTTTCAGGTAATCGGCCTGTTCCTTATCTTCAACGCCTTCCGCAACCACAGGCACCTTCATCACTTTGGCGAAGTCGATGATTAGGCGCACCATGGCATCCATCAGCTCGTCGTTACCCGCGGAACGCTGGAAGAACTTCATATCCATCTTCAGCACATTGATGGGCATTTTGGACAGCATATTCAGCGACGAATAACCGCTGCCGAAATCATCCATCTCTATTTCGAACCCATAATCCCGCAGGCTTCTCACCACCGCAAGGACTGTCTCCGTATCTGTAGCACAGGCCGATTCGGTGATCTCCAGCGCAATATCGCGGTAGCTGAGACCGTTTCTTGAAATGATGCCCAATATTTCCTGCAACAGATGGGGCGAGAATAGATCGATTCGGGAAACATTGACGGAAACAGGAAAATCGAATCTGTATTTCTGCTTCCATTCTTTCACCTGCCGGGCTACTTCATTCCATATATACAGATCCAGCCGGTAAATCAGTCCGTTCTGCTCAAACAGCGGGATGAACTTCCCTGGCGAGATCAGTCCTTCCGATTTGCTGTTCCAGCGGACCAACGCTTCGGCCCCGCCCAGCTTCGGAGCATCCCCCGTCATATCATACTTGGGCTGATAGTAGATAACAAACTCCTGCTCTTTCATCGCATCGTCCATGGCAGCGATGTATCTCTGCGACTCCAGCTGTTGTTTATGAAATGACTCATCATATCGTTCAAAGGAAAGAGAATAATTATCCTTCGCTCTGTCGCAGGCAATGCGGGCCCGGTCAAACCGGGATATCACGGCAATGTTCTGGTCCACGCATTCGTAAACGCCTACCCGGAGACGAATATGTGCATTTCCCAGCCGGGAATTCACTTCTTTATTCAGATACGCGGCAAAGGATCCGTAATCATCCTGATGGGGCTGATACAGCAGAAATGTGTCCGCGTTGGCGCGGCCGACGATCCCGCCATTGTGGTCGGCAACATCCAGCAGTGTCTCCGCAATAGTGATCAGCACCTTATCGCCAAATTCTTTACCGTATAATCCGTTCACCAGTTTAAAGTGGTCAATATCAATGGCAACCGCATCTTTTTCCCCCTGTACGTTCCGGTCCATCTGCTCGCAATACTGATAAAAGAAGTCGCGGGCATACAATCCAGTCAGCGCATCCCGTTCCGCTGTTTCAATCAGCCTGCGGTCTTCCGATAGCCGGATGGCATTGCCGATCCGCGCCCGTATTACTTCCGGCATGTCATAGGGTTTGGCAATAAAGTCATTAGCGCCTTCCAACAGGCTTGGCACTTCCGCCTCTTTCTGCCCGGTCATCACAAGGATCGGAATCCGTTTCGTCGCCGGATTGTCTTTCAGCATTCGCAGAAGGGTGAACCCGTCCATCTTTGGCATGATCAGATCCAGCAGCACCGCCGAAATGCTTTCATGGTGCTCTTTGATATACTCCAGCGCTTCCTCGCCGTCCGCGGCATAGGAAACCGCATACTGGTTTTCCAGCATGTTGCCCAATATCATCCGGTTTATCTCTTCATCTTCTACAATCAGGATCTGGCGTTTGTCGTTACCGAACAGCGCCTCCATCCGTCGATTTCTCCGTAATTCGCTTTCCATCCCTAGTCTCCCTGATCTACGACAAAATAAACAACTTTATACTACTTATATAATAAGAGTTCTATCGTAAAAAATCAACCGAAAATTGCGTCCGGGATTTACGGAATCGCTTCTTTTTCCAGATAAAATACGGATTTCCGGCAAAATACAGGCTGTCGGAAATCCGTAATTTTTTATCCTTCTTTGCATTTTGTCAGGGCCACGGTCCCGGAACGGGTGATCTCCACGATTTTGATGTGGCTCAGGTTCTCCAGGAAAATCTGCGCCCTCTCCGGCGTATCACAGATCTGGATGGTCATCATATTGTTGGCCATGTCGATGATAGTCGCATTCATGACCGAACAGTTATCGATGATGTCCCTGCGGTTGTCCCGGCTGTACTTTACTTTGATCAGCATCAGCTCGCGGCAGACCGCTTCCCCTTCATCAAAAGTCTTAACCTTTATCACATCCAGCTTTTTGTTCAGCTGCTTTTCAATCTGCTCCTGGGTATGTTCGTCGCCGGTACTGACAATGGTCATGTTGGATACAGAGTTGTCTTCCGTTTCCCCAACGGCCAGGGAATCAATGTTGAAACAACGGCGCCAGAATAATCCGGAAACCTTACAGAGCACGCCGGACTGGTTTTGTACTAATACATTATAAATTCGTTTCATCTTATGCCACCTCGTTGGGATCCACATCACACTGGAGCAGGACAGACTCGTCGTTTTCCAGGAACGCCTTCACGGTTTCCGCCATCTTTGCTTCATCATTCAAGTGCAGGAACTTCATCCCGTAAGCCGCTGCAATAGATTCCAGATCCGGGCTTCCCGTCAGGTCTATGACGGAGAAGCGGTCTTTATAGGTAAAATGCTGAAATTGCCGTACCAGGCCCAGCACATTGTTGCGGATGACCGCGATCTTTACCGGGACATTATACTGTCGCATGGTCCCTAGTTCCATCATGCACATCTGAAAGGCGCCATCGCCGCAGACTGCCACTACCTGCCGGTCCGGTTCCGCCAGCTTGGCGCCCATAGCGGCCGGAACGGAATAGCCCATGCAGCCCATGCCGCCGGTGGTGAAGAACCGACCTTCCCTGATGATGCAGTTGGCGCAGGACCACAGCTGGTTCTGCCCTACGTCTGCCACATAGACGGCGTCCTTTTCCATGGCGTCGGACAACGCGCGGATAAAGCGGGTCGGATCCACCGTGCCCGGAGTCGTCACCAGATCGGCCTTGGCTTTCTTATCCTGTTCCGCTTCCCTGCGGAAGTCCGCCAGCATTTTCAGCCATTCCTCTGTAGAGGTGCTGATGGCTTCCTTATCCAATTCTTCAAATACACTCTTCAGGTCGCCCACCAGCGGAATGGAAGGACCTGCGTTTTTCCCGATCTCTGCCGGATCCACATCAATGTGCACTAGCACCTTGTTATCTTCAATTTCATTGGGTCGGGCGATGGAACGGTCCGCCACCCGAGCGCCGGCCAGCAGGATCATGTCCGCTTGGTTCATGGCCCGGTTACCATAGGCCTGCCCGTTGTTTCCTACCATGCCAAAGAACAGCGGATGCTCCGTGGGCAGGGTGCCCAGTCCCATCATGGTGGAAACAACCGGGACGTTATGCTTTTCCGCAAAAGAACGGATCACATCCGCCGCCCCGCTGAGGTGCGCACCGCCGCCGGTACAGATCAGCGGGCGTTTTGCCTTTTTCAGTTCCCGCACCACCTTGTCGATCTGGCGAGTATGACCTTTGACCGTTGGTTTATAGGAACGCATGGAAACCGTTTCCGGATATTCCAATTTGCCAATCTTCTGATTTTGGATATCGATTGGGAAATCGATCAGCACCGGGCCTTTACGCCCGCTGTTGGCAATATAGAAAGCTTCCTTCACGATGCGGGGCACATCCTCCGCATTCCGGATAATATAGCTGTACTTTACAAAGGATTCGCAAGCACCGGAAACATCCGCTTCCTGGAACACGTCGCTGCCCATCAGACGGCTGTCTACCTGCCCGGTGATCACCACCAGCGGGATGCTGTCCGCATAGGCGGTTGCGATGCCGGTGATTACATTGGTGGCGCCGGGGCCGCTGGTGACAGCTACCACCCCCACCTTTCCCGTAAGCCGCGCATAGCCGCTGGCCGCATGGGCCGCGTGCTGTTCATGGCGTACCAGCACTGTTTTGATCTTCGTATTCAGGATGCTGTCATAAAAGGGACAGATGGCTACGCCCGGATAACCGAAGACATACTCCACCTTTTCCATCTCAAGACACTTTACAATTGCGTCCGCTCCGTTCATGTTCTGTTTCTCCCCTCAATTCTGTTATGATTTCCCCTATGCCAGATGTAAACGCTGTGGATCGTCATACTACCGTGACAGCCCTTGTCCAAGTTCCGCCTTTCCACCGCATCACTTACAGCATATTAAAAATATAATACCATAAAAACAATCATTTTACATTAAAAAGTAGAAATTATGATAAAAAAGAAAAACATTGTAAAGATTTTGTTTCACTTTTAATAGTTTTACGGTTTTTCCTTTTCCACAATCGGCACAATGATCTGATACCGTCTCTGGAAGAAAGTCAGCATGGCGTTCAGGCAACGTTTCCGTAATTCGGATGTATCCCCGAAACGTTTATAAAAATCAGGCATCAGCGGTTCCCATACTTTATTATAGGAATCTATCTTTTTGCGAACCCTGTCATAGCTGTAGTTTTCCGACCCGGCTTTTTTCAGGGCTTTTAAAAACAAGTCATAGAACTCTTTGTTTTTTACAGCTGCGTTAAATACGGGGAAGTTTTTCCGGGCCAGCGCAAAATGGTCCGTCGTAGCCGCCGTGATTGGTTCTTCATAATGACCGGCGCTGTAGTCCAGATCGTGAAGGATAAACTGCCAGCGTCCGCCATTATATGATGTATCTTTGGTACGCCAGAGCACATGGTTGTGGACAGGCGAAACATCCCCGTTGCCAATGTAAATCTGGAGCGCAAAATAATCGGCCATGGACTGTACGTCCATCACGTCGCAGAACTGTTTATAGATTTCCGGGTCTGTCAGGTCTTTTTCCCCAAAAGACTGCAACTCTTTATAATATTTTATATCCTCCGCTGCGCCCACCTGGACTTCCGATTCCTTGATCGCGACCACGTTCTTTTCGTCCACGCTAAAGCGGGTATGCAGAGTCTTGCCGGAAAGTATCTCATTCAGCAGATAGACACCCCAGTATTCGCCGTTCAGGAACAGAACGGCCGGACGGGAATCCAGAACCGTAAACTTTCCGCCTCTGCCGAGATCCTGCAAGAAGATATCTTTATATTTCAGGAATTCAGCATCGTTTCCTCCGTCCCGCAAAGCAAAGGTTTCATATTCACCTGCTTTATTATCAAACAGCTTATATCGAAGCAGCTCCGTTCCATACGGCTTTCTGAAATACAAGGTAAAGGATTTCTGGTTCTGCCTCCGGGACATACCGCCGCGAATCCGGATCCCGGCCTCCATCTCCAGATCCGGCGAAGCGTTTTTTGGCTGGTAAAACTGGATCTGGCAGGGCCGTTCCCATTTCTGTCCCCGCTGGGTACTGTTTGTTTCCACATTCCACCATTCCTGCTTTTCGATTACCTTTTTTGCCTCATCAGTCTTCTTCCATGCGTCATATACCGCGCCGGAAGCAAGGATCCCCGTATTATAATCCAGCAGGTTCTTTGCGTCTGTCGTTACGGAAACCATCAGGCATCCGGCAAACCGTCTGGCATAATCTTCCCGCAGATAGTACACATTGGTCTGCACCTTATCGCCTACGGCGCCTTTTTCGTCTACCAGTGCCGTATTCAGGACGACGCCGTAAGGCAGGCTCTGGTCTTCATGTAAAGTGGAATAGGTAAATTCCGGGTACAGCATCCATTTCTTATGGTTTAACAGATAGCCGGTCATTTCGCGGGTCAGGATCACCTCAACTTCAGCTTTCCCGCTGGCATCGGCAGCAGAAGGCCTTGTCCCGTTCGTAGTAAAGGCGATCGTATATCCCGCCGGCGCTTTCATGTGGACTTTCAGCGACGAATCGGCATACAGGCCGGACTCATGGGAAAAGACGATCCCGTTCTGTGTGACAGCCTTGACTTTTGTTTCCGGTTTCCCCTCATTTTTCTGGCAGCCGGACAGCAGAAAGAAGCTTAATACGGCTAAGATACCAATGGCTATTTTTATACAGGAGTTCCATGTACCGGCATGGTTTTCATATACTGCATCAGCCCCATCCGGGGAAATTCGCCCTTTTTCTTCAACAGATAATGTCTTTTCTGCCAATCGGAACATCCCCTTTCTTATTTATAATATGTTGCTGAAACTCAATTTATACTTACAGAAACGCCGATCCGTTCAGCGAAAGGCTGCGACAATTGTATCAACGCATAGAAACAGCTCTTCTGCAACAATCATAAGTCAACTATCTTTCACACGTAAGGACTGCCTTACGATTTTTTTCATATTTTCAAACGAGATGGCCCCCTGCGCCCTGCCGATCACATTCCCGTTTCGGTCGATCATGTAGGTCGTTGGGATGGCGCGTATTCCGTATGCCTGGAACAGTTCGCCTCTGACGTCCATTAAAACCGGATAGGTGTATCCGTTTTTATCCATAAATGCTTTGATGCCCGCTTCATCTTTTTCATTTCCCAGTTTTGGCGACGCAACACCTAACACGATAACCGCATCCTCGCCGTCTTTAGGTGACTGTTCGTACAGTTTCTGGATGTCCGGCATCTCTGCCCGGCAGGGCGGGCACCAGGTAGCCCAAAAATTCAGGAAGATGACTTTACCTTTATAATCGGACAGCTTGTGAGTCTTACCGTACTGATCTTTCAGTTCAAAAGGAACCGCAGCGGCTTCACTTTTCTTTCCATCTGGTGATTGCGCTTCTTGCACCGCGCCGCTTTTCCCGGCCGTTGCGTCCTTCTGTGCCGAAGCTTCGCCTCCGGCCTGTAACTGCCCGCTGCACAGCAGGATCCCCAGCAGGACCATAAGGGCGCCGCCGGCTTTCACCGTATATTTCATAACGCTTTTATTCCGTTTCAGAAGCTCCAGTACCTTACCGGAAAACAGTCCCAGCAACAGAAAAGGAATTACAAATCCCAGCGTGTAAAACATGATCGTCACCATACCTTTCTGCGGCTCCGCTGCCGCCAGTATCAGCGCGCTGCCGAGCAGGGGGCCCACGCAGGGCGTCCAGGCAAAGCTGAACACAAATCCCAGCGCCAACGCCGCTAATGGGGAAGCGCTCCATGACGCAAGTGAAACAGAAAGCCTGCGCTCTTTTTCCATAAATTCCTTCGCCCCGAACAAACCAAGCTGATACAGTCCGAAGAGTATCATGAGCAGGCCGCCCACGCGCAGGATAACCGGCTGCCAGGAAAGCAAAACGCTCCCGGCTACCGTCGCGCCCAGCCCCAACAGGAAGAACGCCGCGCTGATTCCAATCACAAAACATAGCGTATTCAGCAGGATCGTACGACGCGCAAAACGCAGGGTCCCATCCTGCAATCGTTCCCCAGTCCCGCCGGAAAGATACCCAAGATAGACGGGAAGCAGGGGCAGCACGCAGGGAGAGGAAAAGCTGAGGATACCCTGAAAAAAAACAGCCATAAGAGAAAGTTCGGAAGAAGTAACTGCGTTCATAAAATAAAACTCCAAAATATCCCATGCAAGTTGAGCCGCCGGTAACGCTGACTCATTTGCGAAAATGCCGCGGAAGAAAGCAAGCGGCACTTTTCAAATCATTACATCGGGAAACCGCTGATAAGAATTTGCTTCAGCCATATACCAGACAAACCGTACTGATTTCAGTAACCGAAAAAGAAGAAATAGGCAAGCCCCGCAAGGCAGCTGGCAACATTTGTCAGTAACAGCGTTTTGAAAAGCTTCCTGCGGTCTGCTTTCACAAAATAGCAACACAAGCAGAACTCCAGCAGCAGGACGGCAATCTCGCCCAACAACACCGCCAGTTCAAAGTCGTCGTTTACGGAGCCAAGAAACCCGTTCAGCAGCAGATTACTGACAAAGTTTATCCCTGCAAAATACAGTAAATGCTTTTTGTCGCGGTAACCGCAGAAATAAAACAGAGGAACTTCAATGACCATCGTCCAGAATGCAAGGGACAGCATCTCCCCGTCAATCTCCGTCAGTTCGTATAACAATTCATGTCCCGGAAACAGGGGCGTTATGACTGGCACGTCAAAAAGCATCATGGTTCTTCTCCTTCCAGTTCCGGTTTCCCCGCCTGTTTCCACAACAAATATCCTGCCGCAGCCAGGCACAGGAACTGTAATACGACCATCGCATGGGGCGCAAGGGAAAATCCCCGGTAGAATACGCCCGGCAACAGACAGCCCGCTGCCAGCCCGAACATCAGGCCCGGATAACGGGGATTACACCAGTGAGCCAGCCGCAACGTCAGCGGCATGGTCATATTAAAGGCAAATACCAGCAGCGCCGCCGCTGCAAGACCGGACATATGAAGCGCCGCAAAGCACAGCAGAAATATAAACAGAATCGTTTTTTTATAGCCGGCTTTATCACAAAGAAGACCTCCCAGCGCCTTGCCTGCCGCAAAGACACAGGGAAACAGCATGACGTACGGACTGAAGGCGCTCCCGCTGCCAAGGCCACGCAAAACCACACAGCCAAGTAACAGGAACAGGCTGACGACAGCCGCGCCGGTCAGCGAATCTTTCCTTTTCAGAGTATCTCCAGATACGCTCCCGCTTTTGGACGGTTCGTCGCCAACTGATTGCAACGCCGCGCGTTGTACCGGATCCTGTGTCCGGGCCATGTTGGAATGAATGATCCCGCATTCCGTTACATTATGAAAGCCGCCTGCAAAGCTCATCCTGCGCAGCCGTCCTGTAACGATGACAGAAAGCACAACGCAGGCAAGCAGAAAAGGATAAGGTCCGACGATACGGTTCAGCCCCAGGGCCAGCCCTATAGCCCCGCTGGAAACAAAAATCCCCGGTTCTTTATACGTGTCATACTGCCGCAACACCAGACTGCCCGCCGCCGCATGGAAGATACTGTTGCCTGTACCAAGGAGCGCCGCCTGTGTCCCAATCCCAAGGGACGGCACACTTCCGGCAGCAAGGGCGAAGGCCGAAACCAGGAAACAGCCGCGAAGCCAGGCCGGTTTCCGGTCGAAAAGCCAGCCGACGAACCACTGACTGCCAAAGGCAAAAGCGCTGTACAGCCCAAAATAATATACGATAGGTTCCATAAACGGCTCGTTCACGGCATATACTGCTAGTGCCGCGCCGCAAAGGCCGTCCACCAGGAAATGAAGTATTGTGAACAGAGCTAACAAGGCGATCCTCCGTTATTATTCTCTGCAACACCGCACAGTAAAAAGATTAAAGGAATGCTGATCAAAGCTTTTGCTTCAGCGCATACCTGCCGTTTTCCCGTTCCAGCACGAACACTCTGCTCTGGCCGTACTGTCTCCCCTCTTTGTGAATCAGTTTGGGCCCGAAGGCAGTTTCCATATACGGATAGATGTAAAAATCCGCTTTGATTTCATACTGCGACCCTTCCGCATTTTCCGGCAGGGATAATGCAAACTCCTTAACATCTGCCGTTTTGTTAAAATCTTGATGGATAAACTTCTCCGAAACAAACTGCGCTTTCCGGTCTTTATCGTAAACCGTAAAATGCCAGTCGCAGGCTCCCGGCAATTGCACCCTCAGGAGAAAGGAATTGTCCGCTTCCCCGTTCGCCACATCAAAGCTGACCGCCCTCATGGCCCTGGTATAGATTCTGTGCGGGTGGGGGCGGGGCCTGGGCCTGCCGTAAGGATCCGGAACATCCGCATAGGCCGTGGCGAACAAAGAAAGCATGCATATTAAAAGACTGATACATGTAACGATCCGTTTCATACGTCCCTCCTTAATCTAAGGAATCACTGCTTCTCCGACACATCCTGCTGCCCGTCCCGCTATTTTCTGTTTCACAGAAAGCGGCGCTGTATCCAGGCAGGCTTTTCTATTTTGCTTCCCGTTTCAGGATCTCCGCCATTACTTCGATCCCGGCGCAGATATCTTCGTTCGACGCAAACTCCGCCGGGTTGTGGCTGATCCCGCCCCGGCAGGGAATGAACAGCATGGTCGTCGGGCAGACAGCCGGCATGTGCATGGCGTCATGCCCCGCTCCGCTGTTCATATGAAGGAAGGATTTGCGCTGCTCTCTGCAGATTGCTTCCGACTGGGCCGCCAGCGCTTCATCCAGTGCTACCGGGCTGTCAGAAGTAAGCATTTCCTCTTCGATGGTTATACCGTCTGTCCTCGCCGTACCCTGCACTGCCTGCCGGATCTCTTTCAGGGTACGCTGGATGCTTTCCGTATCTACCCCGCGAAGGTCCACCCAAAGCGTGACCTTCCCCGGCACTACGTTGATGGACCCGGGATCCACCTCCACTACCCCTACTGTCGCAACGGTTCCATTTTCTTTTTCCCGGATGGCCGCCGTTTCCACCGCCAGTATCAGTTTGGCCGCGCTCACCAGCGCATCCTTCCGGAATCCCATCGGCGTTGCTCCGGAATGGTCGGCCATGCCATGTATATGCAGCTTGAACCGGGTAGGCGCCGCGATATTATGCACGATGCCGATCTGATGCTTCGTTTCTTCCAGCACCTTTCCCTGCTCAATATGCATTTCCGCAAAGCACTTGTATGCCCCGGGCTGCAGCAGGGCCTTCTGATACGCCTCCAAATTGCCGCCCCACTCTTTTACCGCGTCCGCAAACGTTACGCCGTCTTTACCCGCAGCATGGGCGAATTTATCCGGCGTTGCTTTTCCTGTAATCAGCTTACTTCCAATGGTAGCATAGCCGAACCGGCTGGACTCTTCCGCCCGGAATACGATTACTTCAATGCTGCGCCGCAGGGTTTCGTCTTCCAACATATGGATTGCTTCCAGCGCGCCCACCACGCCGCACATGCCGTCGTAAGCCCCGCCATGGATGACCGTATCCAGATGGGAACCGCAGGCCACCGGCGGCAGGGCCGGGTCAAGGCCCGGCTTGCGCAGGAACAGATTGCCCAGTACATCTTCCCGTATTTCCAGGTCCAGGTATTCAATCTGTTTCAGCAGCCACATCTGGGCCGCCTTGTCCGTACTGCTGTAAGCCAGCCGGGTAATGCCGGCTTCGGTCCGGCCAAATTTTGCCAGCCCTGCGATCAGATCCGCCACTCTCTGAGAATTTACAGGCAACATAGTGTTCTCCTTATACAATGGCTGTAACCGCAAACATCCTCCAGGGATATTATGCAGCTACAGCCAGTCGTTTTATGCACTGTATTTAATTGCCAGCTCGGCCAGGGTCGCCGCAGCTTTCCACAGGGCTTCCTCGTCAAAATCAAAATGGCTGTTGTGGTGCCCTGCGGCAATGGGCGTGCCATACATCAGGTAGGCCGCTTTCCCGCCGCGCTTCTGCACCCTGTCCATAAAATAGGTACAGTCTTCGCTGCCGCCCATATCCACATAGGTCAGCACGTTGGCGTAGCCGCATTTTTCCTGCACAAGCGCCGCAATTTCTTCCGCCAGTTCCTTATCGTACACGCTGGCGGGCGCGCCCCCTGCCAGGGAGATTTCCACTTTCACATCATACAGGTCCGCCGCAGCCTGCAGCATCCGGCGGGCTTCCTTCACCATAAAGTCATTGATTTCCGTATTGCCGCCCCGTGTCTCAATTTTCATGGAGGCGATATCCGGCACAACGTTCCGCCCGGTGCCCGCATTCAGCACGCCCACATTAATTCGGCTGGAGCCCTGGCTGTGCCGGGAAATGGTGCTGAGGCTGATGGCCGCCTGGGCCGCTGCCAGCAAGGCGTTCTTCCCTTCTTCCGGCGCCGCCCCTGCGTGAGCCGGAACACCGTGGAACACCGCATCCATCTTCGTAGTTGCCAGAAATCCATCGGTCATGGTCACCAGGGTATCCGCCTGGGTACATTTAAAGCCGATGTGCCCCCCAAAGAAGTAATCCACATCATCTACTACACCGGCGTCTGCCATGGCCAGGGCGCCGCGAACCCCTTCTTCTGCCGGCTGGAAGATCAGCTTGATCTTTCCCTGCAGGGATCCCTGATTCTCTTTCAGCAGCTTTGCCGTTGCCAGGCCGATGGTCACATGCCCGTCATGGCCGCAGGCATGCATGGCTTTTTCGTGAAGCGAACGGAACCCTTCCACCACCGGGCGATGGGCTTCCGTCTTATCTTCTTCCACATCATTGCAATCCATGTCAAAGCGGAAGGCAACGGTTTTGCCCGGTCTTTCCGTATCCAGGATACCAACTACGCCGGTCTTGCCCCCGGCCATCCGGGCAACCAGCTCCGGGTCCGCCCCTTCCGACACGGCGCGTTTTGCACAGGCTTCCAGCTCTGCTGCAGAAGGACGGCCCATCATGGATCCTTCTGCCACAACTTCCGCGCCAAAATGAACTTCATAACCTAACCGCTGCAATTCTTTAATGATCATGGAAGCGGTCCGAAACTCCGTCCAGCCCGTTTCCGGATGGGCATGCAGGTCCCGTCGTCTTGCAGCCAGTTCTTTTTTTAAGGCTTCCGCCTGTTTCCAGATAGTTTCCATAGTACCTATATCATTCCTTTACTTGACTTTTATGCAGATATGTATATGGCGAGAAACTCTGATCCGATGCGTGACCTCACCTCATCATCAGAATGCCAGGAACATCATACCAACGATCATGGCAAAAATCATAGGAATCGCATTGCGGCGGGTAACTTCCATGGGGCTGATGCCTGCGATACCGGCTACGATGATGGTTGCGCCGGCAATCGGGGACATGGTACGGCCCAGGGTACCGCCCAGCGTCGCCATGGAGCCCATCTGTACGATGGACATGCCGAAGTCTGCCGCATGAGGAGTAACCGCTTCGTTAAAGGCGAAGGTAGCCGCGTCGCCGGAACCGGTGATCAGGCCCAGTACAAAAGGACCGACAGACGCGCAGATCTTAACAATTGCAGGATTGTTGATCATGGCCGCGATAAAAGCCTTTACCAGACCCATGGCATTCATACCGGCAACAAATACGCCTGCTGCCAGGATGATACCGATGATGTCGCCGTAGGCCTTGCCCATGCCGTCAAAGAAGGATTTGGTCAGGGCCGCCGGATTGGTCCGGGTCACGATGCAGGTGAGGATGGCGCCGATGACCATGGCCTGGGCAACGCCCATCTTGAACAGGGGAACCAGGCCCGTCGCGCCTAAGATCAGGATCGCAATAGGAATTACAGGCATCAGCGCGTATAAGGGATTGACTTTAAATTCTGTATCCAGTTCCAGCCCTTCTACTACGTGGCCTCTGTTTTCTTTCAGGAAGTAGGCGATAGCCGTCAGTACCACCGCGCCTACGAGCAGGGAGGCAATATTGGCTTTGTAATGGAAGGCGATTACGTCCATTACGTTCACACCGGCAATCTTTGCCACAAAGGGATTGTGGGCCAGGCCCGGGTTCAGCATGGAACCGTAAGTACCGCACTTAACCGCGGCTGCCGCCATAGCCGGATGCACGCCGGCACCCATCAGGATCGGGATGAAGATAGCGCCTGCCGCCGCTGCGGTTCCTGCCGCACTGGGCAGCGCCACGTTTACGGCATAGGTCCCAAAGATAACGCCGGGAATCAGGAGCCAGTTTACTTTTAACAACAGTTTGGCCAGTGCGTTGATCAGATGCTTGTCACATCCGGTGAAACGCATCGCCAGGGCAAAACCCATACTGGAGCAGGCGGACGCGATCATCCCGCTGCCCATGCCTTTGGCAAAGGCATCCAATGCCTTCATCGGAGCTCCCGACACCAGGCACATGACGATACCGGCCCCTACCAACACCATCCTGGCTTCAAAGCGCTTTACCAGAAGTACCAGCGCCGCCAGCACGATAACACAACCTAAAATCAACATAACATAACCCCCTCCGCCGGAACCTTACCGTTTGTAACGCAGTCCCTTCAATCTTTAATACGTGGACAACACTGCCCGTATTATTATTTTAAGTATAACACTGCTAAAAATTCTAAACAATATTTATCCGCAGATATACTGTATACAAGTTAGCCTCCTTTATATAACTGTAAAAAAAGAAACGGAAAAGCCGAAACTTTTCCGTTCCCAAAGACCACTGTCGAATTATATCACTGTTTCTCAGAGAATAATCTTCCCTTTTCCTTCCGTAATCTTTATTCCTGTTCCGTATTCTTCCGAAAGAGCTGCAATATCGGCAAGGATCTTTTCGCCGTATTCCGCGTCCGCCAGTTCCGGGCGCCCCCGCAGGCTCCTGCCGTTTTTAAAACCAAGGCTCAGGGGCTGCAGGTCCACTTCCCGGATTGCGCCTTCCGTAACTGTAAAGGAAGCCAGCGCCGACTCAAACACAAAATGATCCACCGCCAACCCTCTTGTCCCGTTGCCGCTGCGGGCGTCCAGCCCGTCAGCCACCGTATTGTCCGGGCCCAGATCATATAAATCATAAAATTCCGTGGGCTGACGCTCTACCGAATCATTTTGGAAAATGAAATCGCCCAGACTGTAGAAAATGGGTTTGTCTTTATAAATCTCAATGCCGCGCCAGATGTGCGGCCCATGCCCTATATACGCCGTCGCGCCCGCATCGATACACAGTTTCGCGAAATCGCGGCAGAAATCTGCCGGCCGGTTCTTTTCCATGCCTTTCCGTTCATGGCTGTGATGGCTTACAAACACAAAATCAGCCTGCCGTTTTGCTTCTTCAATGGCGCGGACGATCCGGGCCGCGTCCTTTTTGTTCATGGTCGTAACCGTCCCCGGCTTTTCCCCGGACGCAGTTGCTTCAAAGCGGATGTTCCCGATCAGGTAACCGCCGGTCAGCGGCTTGTTGAAACCCTCTTTTTCCAGCAGCATACGGTTGGCATTCACTTCCGTCTGGTCTACGATCTTACGCAGTGTGTCCAATTCTTCCGGCAGCACCTTGTGAACCGCCTGATACCGCAGCACATTGGCTCCCGGACGTCCCAGCACATCCCGTCGGGGGTTGGAAGCCATGCCCCACTCGTTCATGGTAGAGGTAACGCCGATAATGGCCACCCGTCCCTGGGGCAGGTCCAGATACTTCGGCTGGGCCGCTTCTTCCAGATTGATACCGCAGCCTGCATGTACGACGCCCGCTGCATCCAGATGTTTCTTCGTAGTCAGGATGCCGCCAAGATTCCAATCGATCGTATGATTATTCGCCCAGGTGTACAGGTTGAAGCCCAGGTACTGCAGATCCTGCAGCACAGCCGGACGGGCGCAGGCCCATGTCCCGCCGCTTACAGGAGCGGGATATACTTCAAAATCATGCAGCAAAATCTCAAAATTGGTAAATCGCACATCAAAACTGCAGAGATATTCCTTTAACGCAGCCAGTTTCGCGTCTCTTGGAAGCCGCTGCGTAATAAACGAGTCCCCAGCCAGTACCATGGAAACCGATTTTTTAACCTTTTGCATAATCCCCCTCCTTTTTCAGCCCAACACATACAGAATTAACTTATTCTTTAATTCTATACTTACCGGCTTACTTTCATACGCAATTTATCTTCATACATAGCCTTGTCGGCCCGACGAAGCACATCGTCCGGCGAAGTGTCCGACGGTCCTGCCACAGCAAGTCCTTTTGCCACAGAAACATGCTTCCAGGCCTCTTTTTCCTTTTCGGTCCCAGCCATCCGCCTGTCAAATTCGGCAAGCAGTTTTTCTCTGTCATCTAAATCGCTGTTTTCCAGGATAACCAGGAATTCGTCGCCGCCAATACGATATACGGGACTGTGGCGGAAGATCTCACAGATCAGCTGGCTGCAGGCCAGAAGATACTTGTCTCCAAAATCATGGCCATAAGTATCGTTTATCTTTTTAAGATAATTGATGTCCAGCATAAGAAGCGCAAACGCTGACTGCCCATCCTTCATCTTCTCAACCAGCCGTTCTTTATCCGTATCGTACGCATTCTTATTACGCACGTGGGTCAGCGGATCCCGATAGGCTTTATACTGGATACCGGAAATGTATTTCTTTAAATTTTCCACGGTAACCGCAAAGCTTTTCGTCAGGATACCTACCTCATCCTCCGTGGGTTCCGGCAATTCGATATCCAGCTTCCCTTCCGCAATTTGGTTGGCTGCCTGCGTAAGCTTCTGCAGCGGTTTGATGATACGTCCCGCTACAAAGACGTTGATGGCAGCGGCGAGCAGCGCCAGGATCAGGGTGGCAAACATAATCACCTTGAACAAAATATGCTGCGGCGCATTGATTTCCCCGGTCTCCGCGGAAAGAAGCAGGAGCATCCCGTTCTGCAGATGGCTGAAGGCCAGTTTCTTTTCCTTTCCGTTATACATATACCGATATGTCTTTTTACTTCCTTCGCCCTCCGGCAGTTTCATATTCTGTATAACGGTTTCCAATTCGGGACTGTAGTCAGATATTTTTGTGCCTGGTTTATGGATTGGATGGTAAAAGATCTTCCCTTCCGGAGAAACCAGACAGGAATTTCCGGTTTTATACGGATTGATAACGCTGACATCATTGATGACCAGGTTAAAATCCACATCCATTCCGGTCACGCCGATAAACTGTCCCTCTTTATATAGAGGAACCACATAGGATACCATATAAATATCCACATTTTTATTGTAATACGGATCCAGCCAGACCGGTTTCCCCGCATTTTTCGGAATGTAGAACCATCCCACGTGCTCCGTGTCATCGGGATCGAACTCCAGAATCTTCGTCAGCGGTTCTTTCATCAACAGGTCGGACCGTTTGTTCCGGCTGTAGAAGAAGCCCCCGTCGTTTTTCGATTCATCCGCCAGTTCGGGGGCGAGACGGAAATAAAAAGCGCCGACCCCTTTGGTATTCCGCACGATGCCGGACATCTGCTCTTCCATATCGGCCAGGTATTCCATACGCGTACCCGCATCCCGGATCGCTTCCACCGACGGCAGCCTGCGTTCAGCAAAATCAGAATAATAGTTAACTGCGCTCTGGATCCCAAGCAGCTGCTGATTCAACTCTGTTGTTTCCTGCCGGCAGGTCAGGCTCATAATCTCATCCGAAGATTTTGCCTGAAGGTCGGACAGGAACCAGAACCCTACAATACCCGCCACAAAAGAGCAGAGAAAGATGCTTATTAAATTTAGCAAAGTAAATTTCTTGCGAATCGAATTCATATTTCACAGGCCAGCAAAACTTTCGCCCATACCGTCTTCCCTCTGGATGAAAACCGGCAGGGCAGACGGTCTCATTACTATTAATTAAATTACACAACCGGCAGGCGTCCCTGCTTTGTTATATTTTACCAAATATAAACTCTTAAATCAAATTTTATATTACAGGATATCTTTTTTATGCTCTTTTTCCCAAATCAGGGTTTCCAGCGTGGAATACAGCTGCTCCGGTTCCACAGGTTTGCTGAGATGAACGTTCAGCCCCGCCTGCAGGCTCTTCTGCACATCGGTGTCAAAGGCATTGGCGGTTAAGGCGACCACCGGGATAGTCTTTGCGTCGCCCCGGTCCAGGGAACGGATCTTTTCCGTCGCTTCCAGGCCGTCCATTTCCGGCATGCGGATATCCATCAGGATGGCGTCGTAATAATTTTCCGGATGGGACGCAAACAGTTCCACCGCGACCCTTCCGTTTTCCGCACGGTCCGCCTGTACTTCCTTCATCTTCAGCAGCATGACAAGGATCTCCGCATTGATGTCCATGTCTTCCGCCACAAGGACGCGGCGCCCTTTCAGGTCTGCCTTATGATCCTGCCGGACGGTACTCATGTTTTTCTTTTTAAAGGCCCTGTTAAATTCATCCAGCACATTGGATGCAAACAGCGGCTTGGAGACAAAACTGTCCACCCCGGCGTTTAGCGCTTCTTCCAGCACATCGTCCCACTTATAGGCTGTCAGGATGATAATCGCCGATTCATTGCCCACGATGGAACGGATCTGCCGCGTTGTTTCCACCCCGTCCATACCGGGCATCTTCCAGTCTACCAGGATCAGGTTGAAGAATTCGTGGCGGGCGGAACGGAACCGAACCTTTTCCACCGCCTCTTCGCCGGACCGGGCAATCTGCGATGAAATTCCAACCTTCGCCAGGATCAGCCGGGCATGTTCGCAGGCCACTTCATCGTCGTCTACGATCAATACGCTCAGGTCGTGGGGCTGCATCACGGCTTCTTCCGGTTTATCCGCCTGATGGTGCGCGTCCATCAGCGTAACCGTAACGGTAAACGTAGTCCCTTTCCCTTTTTCACTGTCCACTTCGATCTTGCCGTTCATCATCTCCACGATGCTCTTCGTGATGGCCATGCCCAGGCCGGAGCTTCCATATTTATTGGTAGAAGAGGAATCTTCCTGGGCGAAGGAATCAAAGATCCGGGGAAGGAAGCTCTTATCCATACCGATCCCATTGTCCCGGATGGTCAGGCGAAGAGTGGACTTATCGTTAAAATGCGCGATCCGCTCCAACGTAAAATCAATGTTGCCGCCTTCCGGCGTAAACTTCACAGCATTGCTGAGGATATTTATAATGATCTGACGCAGCTTCATATCATCGCCAATATAATAATCGTCAAGATGGCCTTTGATATGGCAGTTGTAATGCAGCCCCTTGTCATGGCACTGCTCGCTTACCAGCGTGTTGATCTGTTCCAGCAATCCGGAAATGGAAAACTCTTCGTTCTTCAGCGACATCCGTCCCGATTCGATCCGGGTCATATCCAGGATATCATTGATCAGGCTTAACAGATGGCGGGCGGACGACCCGATCTTTTCCAGATGATCCCGCGTGGCAGCGGAAATCCCCGCTTCATGCAACGCGATATTATCCAGCCCGATGATGGCGTTCATCGGCGTACGGATCTCATGACTCATATTGGACAAAAAGGCTGTTTTGGCGCGGCTGGCTTCTTCCGCCACCGCCAACGCATCGCTGAGCGCCTGACTTTTGGCCATGGATTCCCGTGTTTCCGCATCCACATCAGAAAATCCGATTCCAATGGCATGGACAATATGATCCGCCCGGTCTTCCGGATGACGGACGCCCGCCATGCGCAACATCTCATAGGACTCCTGCCCGTTCCGATGAATCAGATACCGGTAACTGATGATGGCATTCTTTTCCAGGCCTGCGCGGATATTTTCCGGTTTTACAAAATCAAGGAACCCCTCTTTATAACTTTCATCCACATATCGGTCCGCATAAGAGGAAATAACCTCTTTAAAAGAAAAGGCTTCGCCTTCCTGCAACGCATTTTCCATTTTCAGATCCGTCCGGTAGCAGATGCCGCTGTCCGAATCCAGTTCCACATAATAGACGCTGCGATAATCCGACGCAAGGGCCGTGATCATCCGATCCTGCTGCACCCGTTTCTTTTCCTGTTCCAGCAGTTCTTCCTGCAGAACGATCCGCTGCTCCAGTTCTTCCTGCTTCACGCGGTTTTCCGTATCCGATTTCTCCTTTTCCAAAGCAAGCTGCGAAGAACGGCGCATCTGCCCAAACAAAAAGGCGAATAACCCCAACAGGACCAGGGTCATCAGCGCAGTCAGAATCTGGCTCCGCGTAATAATGCCGTCAGAGATGGAACTAATCTCATTACTGATCAGGCTTTCGCTGATCAGGTAAGAAAGCATCCAGTCCGTTCCCTTGACCGGAACGTAATACATCGTCTCCTTCAGATTATTATAGGTAAAGGAAGCAACGCCCTTGTGCCCGGCAGCAAAATCACGCGCCACGGTTTCGGACGAGAATCCCTCTTCAAATTTTGCCTGCTTCAGCGCTTCCAGCAGATTCTTCTCTCTGGCCATACCGCCCAGCACCACATCGGTCAGCGCCTGCCCGTCATTGGTATAGATATTGCAGAACGTAGTGTTGTTATCGTCTGATTGGAGGGAAACCCCTTCCAGCATCCGCTTCATATCCAGTTCCATAAATGAGGCGACCAGCGTCTGTCCGTTAAAAGGCGTCTTTGTCATCGGGATGGCGATGACGACCTTTTTATCTTTTCCTTCCTCGTTTTTAACGGAGATTTCAGGCCGCGTCAGCGCTTTATAATCAAATTTATAAGAATTTATGTCAGTCTGGACCCCTGTCGATGTATAAATCCGCCCGTTGCTGTCCACAAAGGCAAATTTATCCAGACTGTACAGCTTTTTCATTTTTGCCTGGAACGCCTGCAGATGTTCCATATCCTGCAGATCTTCCGAAGTCATCATTCCAATGGCAATCCGCATATTGCTGATACTGGACTGAAGATTAGAAGCTACGACCTGCTCCCGGCGTCCCGCCAATTCGTTCAGATACAGCAGGCTGACAGAACGGACGGCAGCCTCCGTATCTTTCCGGGCACTCTGTCCGGTCCAGATTGTTCCCAACACCACAATGGCCGCGATGATGATGCCGCCGACCAGTACGACCCATTTAACAATGTTGTTCTTTTTGCTCTCCATAGAAGTAATATCCTCACTGAAAGAATCGTAATTATGAAAGCCTGTATTTGTTAAAGAAAGTGATGATTAAACGGGTTTGCGCGATTGCCGTGAGAGTGCAGACAAATGAATCATCGCTTCCTAAACTCTTTTTTACTATAGTATTTTACCATATTACTGTAAACAATTCCACCTTGCACCCCGAATAAACAGAATGATATAGAAGAAAAGCGCTCCGTCATCAAACGAAGCGCCGATTACAAAGGCAATTATTCTGCTGTTATACATTAAATACGCTTACCGCAATGGATACTGCTCAGGAATCCGATCTTACAACAAGATACGCGCCTCCTGCTATCATAAGGGCGCAGCAGACATATCCGAAAATATTTCCCGCGGTGGAGTTGCTGTTGCTGTTTTGCAGTACCTTGTCCCTGGCAAGGATGCCGTCATGTACTTCGCCGGTAAAGGTATCATCTTTAAAAATCAGTTGATTCCCTTTCTGGATTCCTACGAATGTTTTCTCTCCCAGCTTTTTCATGTCCACATAGTCATAACGGATGCGGATCCTTCCCTCATGCGTGAAACTGCCCAGATCTTTTACCGGAGCTTCCGTCAGATACTGGTTTCCGGCGTCGTTCTGCATTTTGAAACCAAGGCGTCGAGCTGCTGATTCGGAAAAGTTGGTAAAAGGACTGGTTCCCATATTGGCAAGGAAAGTACCGCCGATAATAAAATCGCCAACTTTAAGACTTCCGTAAAAATTTGTATTGTCAGATATTTTTTTATTGCCCCGCTTGACAGAGGTAAGAGAGGTCCAGCGCATTTTCCTCTCGCTAGCGCTTCCCACATTTTTATAAATTTGCAGGTGGCGTTTGATAAAAGGTGTATTAAAGGCCAGATTCAGATCGGTATCCACTGCACGTTCCAACATTACGGGCTTGCCGGGTACGATGACCACCTTTCCTTCGTTGGATGGGAGCACTTTCCCGTTTTCTGCATACACAGCGTCTTTCATCATGGTTCCCTTGACTTTGTCGCCATCGTCACGGAATAACAGAAAACCCAGACCTGCGCCGATTACGACCAATATGATGCCGATGATTTTTTTGAACATGACGCCGTTCCCTCCTTTAACAAACCCTGTGTTTCTCTGATGGAAAATATTTGCTTTGTATAATATTATATCATACTGACGTATA
>DDQB01000035.1:278-12621 GCA_002342505.1 Acidaminococcaceae bacterium UBA2453 | reverse complement strand
CTCATGACAGCCGCCTCACTAAATTCACGTCTATTGCAATTTCGCCCGGCCCTTTCCCATAATCATAAAACTGAGCAGCAAGTTCATTCCTGACGCGGCTGCCATCATGGTCATAACCCATAAGATATCCCCTTCATGCAAAATAATAATAGACGCCCCGGCCAGCAGGAGAGCGCCGACTTTTTTTGCTGCGTTTTGCGCCACCAGGCTGCTCTGTTGGTTGCGGTAATTACCGCCCTCTAATGACGAATTCTGCACCAATGTGATATAAGGGTCGCGCACAAAAGCCTGCATAAGATAACCCATAAACAGCACCCCTGCGGCATCAACTTCGGAATGGAACCAGGGAAACACTTGCAGCATAAGCCCCGCCATAAGCAGCGCCCCTGCTATGGCATAGGTATTATCGCCAAGCTTGTAATAGACTTTTCTCATGGCCAGATCGGACAGGAAACGGAACAAATAAATCATGGTGGAAACGATGCTCAAAAGCGATACCACATATTCGCTGCCGCTGCCTGAAAGCAGCTCCTGAAAATTTAGTCTCGAATAGGTAAGTCCCACTCCGGAAAGCGCGGTTACAATGGCGAAGGATGAGAAAAGCAAAACGCCGAAGGAGTGCCCGGCCCGCTGCCGGCCATCAGCGGACTGCCGCGACGCTGACACCGGAAGAGCTGTTTCCTGAAACGGTTCGTTATGGGTGATCCGAAAAGAAACCATAACTCCGCCAATGCACAAAAGAATGCATGCAAACATGGGATAGTAGGCATTTACAGCGAAAAGAGGCCCGCAAAAAAAGGAAGATGCCATCATGACCAGCGCCGCAAAACCATTGGCATCAGACTGATAGGAAACAAATTGATTCTCTGAGCCATGCCCTGCCAGATGTTTTTTCATAATCGCCGGTCCCACGGCGCCTAACGTATTGCCGATGCACTTCAGGAATCCTCCTGCCAAAACCGTAACATAGTTTGGCGCAAAGGTGATGCAGATGGCTGACAGCAAAAAAACGATGCTGCCCAGGCGCAGAGATATACTGTTTCCTGCCCGGTGCACAAATTTCAGCAGCGGGTACTGGACCAGCAAGGAGAAGATAAGGGATAAAAATGTTATCTCGGATATTTGCTCAAGGGTGAGTTTTTTTACCTGTGTCAAAAAAATCGCATCGCAAACTACGAAGAAAAGAAGCTCGCTTTCAAGCGCCGTATACAGCAGATATTCACTATAAAATCTATCCTTGCATTTTTCTATAAAATCCTTCATCATATTTTCCGACTTTTATCCTATCTGCAAAACTCATTGCCCGCTCTTTTGCAATACACAGCGCTTCCTTTGGAAAAGCCCCCGGCAAAAGGACAGGCGCAAGGCAAATCCGCGCGGCATGGATGCCCTTGATCCATTCCTTTACAGCGGAAATATCCCGTTCCTCCGGCAAACCTGAATATTCCCTCAGGAAAAGATCGTACAGGCGCCCTGCCTCTTCTTTGTCCAGACCCAGCTTTGACAGGCACATTGCATCTGAGGCAAAGGATGGCAAGAAAACATAATGGGAATACATGCAGATAAAATCAAATACGGGATGCCCCTTTCCGCAGATCGTCATATCTATAAACCGTATTTTATCATCGTAAAGCATCGCGTTCCCCGGATGGCAGTCGCCGTGGACAAACATGTGGGAATCCGGAATGCTTGCAAAGACCGACTGAAGCTTTTCGGTTTCCTCTTTTGTGCAAAAGGATGGATAAAGCTCCCCGGCAGTCGATATAGAGCTTGCCTTTATATCCGGCAGGCTCCCGTCCCGGATTTCGGTCCCATGCAGTTCTTTTACGGCCTTGGCAAAGTCAGGGATGAGTTCCCGCCATATACCGGGTTGCTCCCTGATAAGAGCCTCCATTTCCTTTCCGGCTATCCTATCCATAATAATGCCGTACTGCATCCCGGAGCGAACAAGCTCATAGGCCATTGGAACCGGAATTCCTCTTTGATGGGCTGCCCGGGTCAAAAGGATTTCCTGCCGGATGGTTTTGAAGGGGATGGAGGCGCGATAGAGCTTCAGTATTTTTTCTCCCCCCATATCATACACCCGGGAGGTTCTGCCCTTTCCGATTTCGTGAAGATTGCTGTCTGCTGTTTTTCTGTAGACATCCCAGCTTCCCTCCGGTGGTAATAGGCTTCTTTTGTCCAGTTTTCCATTTTCCAGAAGGGGGAAAGTTTTGAGGTGAATGTACCAGGTGGGGATCATATATTCCGGCAGCTTTGCTAGCAGCCGTTCCCGAATAGTCTCTTCGTTGATTTTAAGCTCATCCGTAAAAAACACTATGATGGACGAGACATCCTTATACACAAAACCCCGCACAATGAAATTCCGTATGTCGCTCACTTCTCGCAGGGCAGCGGCAATTTCTTCCGGATCGATTCTGTTGCCCCCTATTTTGAACACATCGTTAATGCGTCCGTGAATGATAAGATTCCCGTTGCCATCAAATTCCCCTGCATCCCCCGTATGGAAGATGCCGCCCCGCATCAGTTCCAGGGTTTGCTCAGGAAGATTGCAATAACCGCGGACGTAGGGATTATTGCGATAGCAAATTTCTCCAATGGTCCCACCATATTTTTTTACTCCCTCCGAGTCCAGTACAAAAACATCGATATCCGACCAGGACTTCCCCACGGGAGCAGGCGACACTGCCTGCCGAAGTTCGAACACCGTTAATAAGCAGCCTGATTCTGTAGAGGCGTATGCGTTATAGCATTTTATATTTGGGAAGAAAAGCCCGTCCGCCGGTTCACTGGATATTATGCACATCCTCCAGTGACAGAGGAAGGGAAGATGCCCGCGCAGGAAAGAGGGGGTGACATAGCCGGAGTTTATTCCCGCCCTCTCATTATAATCGTCAAAGGCTTCCTTGCTTTCCCGATAGCGGTATGGCATAAGCGCCAGTCTATTTCCGAAAGCGCAGGAAAAGGCGAAAACGATGGGCAGGGAAACAAAATTCATGGGGGTCATCAGCAGGAAGGTATCTTCCTCGGAAAGCAGGGGCATCCACTCTAACCGTACTGATTTCCAGGCATTTTCAAGGGAGCCGTACTCATGGAGGACGCCTTTGGGATGACTCGTCGTGCCGGATGTATAGGCGATATAGCAAAGGCTGTGAAACCGTATCTCCTCATATCCTGTCAGCGGCTCGGTTCTGCGAATACTTTCCCAGTCTGTACTATCAACGTATAACCTGCACTTACAATCTTTCCGAATGAACGCCGTCCGCTTGCAATCGTTTTCGGATTCGGTGAGAACGAAAGCGGCGCCTGCCCGCATGGCGCCAAGCATGCAGGCGTAGAGGCAGATGCCCCGCGGCAGGCAAAACATTACAATATCCTCCACGCCGATCCCCTTGTACTTCAGCCAGGCATATACCCGTCCGGATAGTTCCCAAAGCTCTGCATACGTGACCTTTTCGTCCGGCTCATATATCAGCGCTATACGGTCAGGATGTTGGATCGTACGCTGTTCCAGCATTTTTAAAACACTGTTATTCTCATCTGTTTTCAAAATCTCACACCTCTACCTTAGCGCGGTATTCCCGTTTTTCCGGACACTAACGTCAGACTGATTAACGACATCATGAATATCTTCCGCAGACTCAATATCGTATTTCCTAAAGCAGTTTCCGGATGATCTGGCGCTTGCCTTCTGTCCATGGTGTTTTGGTTTCCTCTCTCTTTTCTTCGACTATTGTTATCTTTTGTATTTTATTTTATTATAACAAAACAGCCGCAGAAAAATCTACGGCTGTTAGAAAAACGTGAATTTATGTGCATAAGTTATGCTGTCAGGCAAAGGCATCGCAAACCCGTCACCGATTGCTATTCCATGGACTCATTCGCCTGTGGCTTCGAAACTCGGGCTTCGCCCTCAAACAGTCTCGCCACTGCGGCGAATTTCATCTCATGAAATAGCAAACGCTCACGTTTTTGCGCAGCCTTTCCTACTGCTGATTTGTATACAAAAATGAATAATTATTGATAATAAGTTGCAAAAAGAAATATGTTGTGATAAGATTGAACTGGATAAAAGTACTTTAAAAGATACGTAATTATCAGCAGTTCGCGCACTGCAACGTTTACACACTGCGACGGGTAACTGATCATGACGAATGTACCTCCCGTGGTAAGCAAAAAAAGCATACTGTCTTTCTGGCTCTGCCTCAGCCTGCTGCTGGCAGTTCTTGTTCCCGTGTCTGTTTTTGCGGCGGAACAGGGGAAAAAGACCGTGCGGGTGGGCTGGTACGAATCGCCCTTCAACATAACGGATTCCTATGGCGGACGGTCCGGTTATGCCTATGAATACCAGCAGAAGATCGCTGCATATACGGGCTGGGACTATGAATATGTAACCACAAGCTGGCCAAAATTGCTGGAAATGCTGCGGCAAGGTGAAATTGACCTGCTCAGCGATGTCTCCCATACGGAAGAACGGGCGAAACACATGCTGTATTCTGCCCTGCCCATGGGGGAAGAAGAATATTATGTTTTTGTTTCCAACCACAACCGGTCTGTCAGTCTCGACAACTATGCTACCTTCGATGGAAAACGGGTAGGCGTGAACAAAAACAGCGTGCAGAAAGACCTGTATCTTGCATGGGCTGAAAAATACGGCATCAAAACAGAACTTGTAGAACTGACAGGAGGGGAAAGGGATTCCCTGCAAAAGTTGAGCCGCGGCAATATCGATCTGTATGTCGGTACGATTATCAAAAAAGGAAGCGACGCAGGCAGGGCCATACCGATTTGCAAGATAGGATCTACCCCGTTTTACTTCGCGGTGAACCAGAATCGTCCCGACTTGCTGAAAGAGCTGGATGCTGCCATGAACCGGATCCAGGACGAAACCCGGTACTATAATCAGCAAATGTATAATAAATACTTCTACAACAGCGATTTCGGCGCATACCTCAGCCTTTCCGAAAATGACTGGCTTTCAAGTCATGGAATCATCCGGGTAGGCTATCGGGCTGACTTTCTGCCCTATTGTGACAAGAACCCGGAAACGGGAAAACTGACCGGGGCTTTGCAGGATTATCTGGATATGGCTTCCTCCAGTGTGAAAAACGCGAAGCTGTTATTTGAACCGGTGCCGTTTTCCGATGTAGATTCTGCGTTAGAGGCGCTGAAAAATGGAGATGTCGACTGTGTTTTTCCAGTCAGTTTTCCAGAGTACGACGCAGAAAAAACGGGGGTTTTGGTAACGGATCCGCCCATGCATGCGGAAATGTATGCGGTGATGCGAAAAAAGCACAGGAAGAACTACTCGCTGAAGGAGATTGAAAGCGTCGCCTATATGAAGGGTTTTCACTATCATGAGAGCTTTCTGAAAAAACACTTTCCCAGATGGAGAGTTGTGCATATTAGTCATCCGGGGGAGAGGTACCAGAAAGTGAATTCCGGGGACGCGGACTGTTTTCTGGTTTCTTCCTACCGACTTAACAGTTTAGCCGAAGAGTTCAATAAATACAAGCTGACGCCGATAGCTACCGGGGTGGATATGACCCTGTCCTTCGCCGTGCATCGGGATAACCACCAGTTGTATTCCATACTGAACAAAGTCAGAAATCTTGTGCCGGAAGCGTCTGTTTATTCGGCGCTGGCAGCCTATTCCCATGAGGAGAAGAGGGTCAGCTTTAAGGATTACGTGGGAGATAATCTGGCCGTCGTGATTGCATTCATCGCATCCTTTGCGGCGATACTCCTTGGTTTGTTGCTGTTTGGCACCAAAGAACAGAAAAAAGCATCCGAGAGACAGCAGCTCATTTCCGCGGCTGAGAATGATAAAGTGTCCGGCCTGTTCAACCGGGGCTTCTTCTATGAATATGCCAGACGGTTCCGGAAAGATTACCCCACCTGGAATATGGACGCCATTGTGTTGAATATTGAGCAGTTCCACATTATGAATGAGCTGAACGGCCGGGCCTTTGGCAACAACGTGCTGCATTGCCTGGGTGAAACGATTCAGGGTTTCCTGAAAGAAAACGGGGGCATCGCCAGCCGGGTGGAAGCGGACCGGTTTGACATTTACTGCAGGCATCTGGAAGACTATCAGGCCCTGCTGGACCGGTTTCAGGAAAAAGTGAACGAAGTATCCAGTCATACCAGCATCCGTCTGCGTATGGGCGTTATGCCCTGGCAGGAGGGGCTGGAAGCGGGACCGGCCTTTGACCGGGCCTGGTCGGCCTGCAACATGGTGCGGGGCTGTAACAGGCACCTTATGGTTTATAATGAAGAAATCCGCGCCCGGGAAACCTATAACCAGCGTCTGCTGAACGACCTGCGCCGGGCTGTGGAAAATCGGGAATTAAAAGTCTTTTACCAGCCTAAATACAACATCCAGTGCGATCCGCCCCGGCTGGCCAGCGCGGAGGCCCTGATTCGCTGGCAGCACCCGGAGCTGGGGCTGATTCCACCCTGCGATTTTATTCCCCTGTTTGAAGGGAACGGGCAGATCAGCGTGGTGGATAAATACGTATGGGAAGAAGCGGCCAGACAGATTGCAATCTGGAAGAAAAAATACGGGATCATCCTGCCGGTTTCCGTCAACCTGTCCCGTGTTGATGTATTTGATCCCAATCTGGGTGAAATCTTTGAGGCCCTGATCCGGGATAACGGACTGACCTACGATGCCCTGAAGCTGGAAGTGACGGAATCCGCATATACGGAAAACGCGGAAGAACTGCTGAAGGTAGTGGAACGGCTCCGGAGCAAAGGTTTTGAAATTGAAATGGACGACTTCGGTTCCGGCTATTCGTCCCTGAATATGCTTTCCGCCATGCCGGTGGATATTTTGAAGATGGACAGGGGCTTCATTCTGAATATTGAGCATAATCCCCAGGACTTCCGCCTGGTGCAGCTGATTCTTGACATTGCCCGGAACCTGAAACTGACTGTCATCGCAGAAGGCGTGGAAACGGAAAACCAGATGCTGATGCTGAAGAACGCAGGCTGCGATGTGGTGCAGGGGTATTATTTCTCCCGTCCCTTGCCGCCGGAAGAATTTGAACGGTTTATTATCAGGGAACATGACGATGCAGAACAGCAGGGTGACAGTCTGGGACAGATGCGGCCGGCGCCGCTGGTGAACTGAAGTCCGAAAAACAAAATAGGAAAAGATGAAGAGGGAAACCGTCAATGGGACGGTTTCCTGTTTTTTTGGAAACGTTAATGCCCCAAAGCCGGAAGTAGTAAAATGCTTGTGGAAAACTTCAGAAATTAAGAATAGTTACTGATAAAATTCAATAAATTCAGAAATGATTTTATTCGATTAAAACGTTCTTTAAATTTAAAACAGCAATTTACAGTAACATCCCAAATAACATGCTTTTCACCCAATACTTCTTTTTGTAACGCAAAAGCCTGTTCCTGTAATGGCAACGCTTCTTTATATCGACCTGACAACGATAATAAACCGGCTAAACCTAAAAGCGCGCCCCGTTTTTGCCGGAACGCACCTTAATAATTATAAACCACTTTTTTAAGATTTTCCGGAAAAAATTGACGTGTGTACGGTTCTTTTGCATCCTGCAACATAGTTTCACTGAAGAGTTCTTCAACGATTCGACCTGTTTCCATTACATAAACACGATGAGACAGCAGACGTACTACAGAAGAATTATGCCCAACAAATATAAGGGACATGTTTCTTTCTTTGGCGATTTGCGAAAGCAATTCCAAAATGGCCCGCTGCGTGAGAATATCTAAAGCGCTGGTCGGTTCATCCAGCAAAATCACTTCCGGATTCAATGCTAATGCCCTGGCGATGACGACTCGCTGCAGTTGCCCACCGGATAGTTGATGCGGCAACCTGTCAAGAAATGTTTCATCTAATTCAACATGTTTTAAAAGGGCAACAGCCTGCTCTCTTCCATCCCCTTCCAGTCCTCCGAAACTGCGAAGGCTTTCCAGCAAATAAGTCTGAATCGTCATATACGGGCTGAATGTTGACATGGGATTCTGAAATACCATTTGGACTTTTCTATGATAATCCCGCAGGCTTTTCCGGGAATCAAAATCTAATGTCTGCCCACGAAACTGAACCGTTCCCGAAGCCGGAGTTTCCAGTCCGGCCAGAATACGCAATAATGTACTTTTTCCACATCCGCTGAGACCGATGATGCCAATCGATTCTCCGGAATGAACCTTTACGGAAACACCTTTCAATGCCTCTAAACGGTCTCTTCCTTTACCGTAAATCTGCCGTAACTCCCGTGTTTCCAAAAGAATATTGTCATTCAATAAGACGCGCCTCCTCCATCGTGGGCATAGATCGGATCAGTTCCTTTGTATAATCGTTGGAAGGATGGTGTAAAACCGTTTGGGTATCTCCTGATTCCACAATTTTTCCGCTATACATCACGCTAACAGTATCAGCCAGCGTTTCTGCAACTTTCATATTGTGCGTCACCATCAGTATGGCTGTACCGGTATTCTTATTCAAAACTTTTAATTCGCCCAGGATTTTTGCCTGTGTAACAATATCCAGCGCGCTGGTCGGTTCGTCTGCAAGAAGCAGTTTCGGTTTTGTCAGCATCGCCATTGCGATTGAACTGCGCTGTAACATTCCGCCAGACAGCTCAAACGGATACAGTTTTAACAGGCGTTCCGGATCATCCAGCCTCATTTCCCGCAAGGCTCGGGCAGAAACCTCCAGACAAGTCTCCTTTTTCATTGCAGGGTTCCTGTACTGCAAGAATTCCACAAACTGATCACCAACTGTCATTAGAGAATCAAAATAGGATTCCGGATTCTGGAAAACCAAGGCGATGCGGCTTCCTAATAATTGACGCCGTTTCTTTTCATCCACCGCCAGCAGATCTGTATTGTCAAACACAATCGTACCGGCAGTAATATGAACCGCTTTGGAAGAAATCCCCGCTATTGCGTGAAGTATGGTGGATTTTCCGCTCCCGGTCCCGCCTACCAGGCAATGAATCTCACCTTCGTCTAGGCGCAGCGAAACACCTTTAACGGTTGGTTTGTTTCCGTATGAAATTGACAGATTGGTAATATCAAGCAGTTTCTTCATAATTATTATGACAGCCTCTTTAAAAAGGCCATACCCGATTAAAAGTATGGCCTTTCGGATTGCATTTCTTACATCGTGGTGTCCTTACTGATCAGATAATAATCCAAAGGATACTTTTTCAGATTCTTAACGCTGTTTTTGGTTACGATAATCGTCTTACTGGATACCAGGAACAGATCCGGGGTATCCTGCAGCAGGATCTTCTGGGCTTCCGTTTCCAGCTCGACGCGTTTGGCTGCGTCAAACTCACCTGCCAGTTTGGCGATAACGGCATCGTATTCCGGATTGGAGTATTTGCCGTAGTTGTCCGCGCCTTTGGTGGAGAAGTTCTGCTCCAGAATACGCTGACCGTCACCGGTAACAGCGGTAATATAGCTGTTCAGAGACATATCAAATTTGCCCTCTTCCAGATTTTTCTGAGTATCGTCCATCTGGCGGATATTGATTTTGATACCGGCTTTGGCAAGCTGGGCCTGCAGGGCTTCCGGAATTGCCGTTTTCTTGAAAATCTGCAGAGTCAGTTCAAAAGGCTTTCCGTCTTTTTCAATGATGCCGTCGCCGTTAGTATCCTTAAAGCCTTCCTGAGCCAGCAGTTTCTTGGCTTCTTCCAGGTTAAAGGTCTGTTTGTTCAGTTTTTCAAAACCGATTCCGGCAGCTTTTGGGAATACAGTGCCGCAGGGTTCACCGTTGAACAGCTTCGCCATAGCGTCGCGGTCCACTGCCATAGCCATGGCTTTACGGACATTTGCGTTCGCAAGGAAGGGGTGTTTTAGGTTCAGGAAAGCGAATTCAAGCCGCAGGGAAGGAACTTCCAGAGTGTTGAATTCACTCTTGCCTTTGAACAGGTCGGCGCCTGCTTTGTCCAGTTTCTGGGCAATATCAATTTCGCCGGACTGCAGCGCCATCGCGCGGGTGTTATCGTCTTTAATCAGTTTCACGGTAATGGAATCCAGTCCCGGCTTGCCACCCCAGTAATTGGGGTTTGCTTTTAATTCGATCACTTCGCCAGATTTAAAGGACGTAACCATGTAGGGAGCAGTGGTTACCGGAGTCTTGGCTATCTCTTCCGCCGGTTTGGAAGTATCGATGATGGTAAACAGCGGCTCAGAAAGGTTATACATCAGGGCGCCGTAAGGGGCTTTTGTCTTATAGATGATGTTCTCACCGTCAACTTTAATGGAATCCAGGTTCGCGTTGGCCGCCGCCCGTTTGTCCTTGCCTACGGCGCGCTCAATGGTCTTCTTTACATCTTCCGGGGTCATTTCCTTGCCATTGCTGAATTTAACACCTTTACGAATGTGGATCTTCCAGGTCACCGGATCCACCTGTTCCCATTTGTCAGCCAGCACAGGGGTCAGCTTCATATTTTCATCAATGGTCGTCAGGCATTCGGAAGCACCTGCACGGGCCAGACTCCAGGCATTCCAGCCTTCTGCGGGTTCCAGGCTTTTATCCAACCAGAACAGGGCAATGTTCATATGCTTTGCCGCTGATTTTTCCGTTTTGGCCGGAGCCGGTTTTTCCGTTTTTTTGTCCCCGCCGCCGCAGCCTGCAATCATGAGGACTGCCGCAAGCAACGACAACGCGCACAGCAAAAGCTTTTTCATTCGTTTTCCTCCTTTAATAAACATATAATTTATCTTTTATCAGGTCTCCTTGGGGTCAAGGATATCCTGTAAACGATCGCCTAATAGATTAAACATAATCACATGGATAAAAATCAGAAACCCCGGGTAGAACAAAAGCCAAGGCGCCCGCTGCATAAACTGCTTGCCTTCACTCAGCATATAACCCCATTCGGGAGTGGGCGGCTGCGCCCCCAGACCTAACAGGGACAAGGAAGAAAGCAACAGCAGCTTATCGCCAAAGTCCTGGGTAGCAACAACGATAATATGAGGGAATACATTGGGTAGAACATACTTGAATAAGATACGTACGGATCCGACGCCCCCCATATGTGCCTGTTTTATAAAATTACTTTCCCTGAATTCCAGCACCAGGGAATGGGAAATCCGCGCATAGGTGATCCAGCTCACCGACATAATGGCAATCGTCGTCGTAACAATGCCGTTGCCGAAAATGCTGACCATAACAAGAACCAGCACCATGGATGGAATAGCAAGAACTACGTCAAGAAAACGCATGAAGCTCTGTTCTACAGCCCCGCCTGCCAGAGCCGCCATAATTCCCACAGTTGTACCTGCAAGAGAGATAAAAACTACAATACCGATCGTCATTAGCAGGGATGACTTCCCGCCATATAAGAGCCTTGACAGAAAACATCGGCCAAGCTGATCCGTTCCCAGGGGATATTGCCCCGATGAATCCAGAAGCGCATGATCCGCATGAATCTCAATCGGACTATTGGGAGCGAACTGAGGTGCAAACAGGAAGAACATCACCAAAAGGATGTTAAGTGTCAGTAACAGGCAAAATATTTTGTTATCTATAATTTTTTTTATCCAGATATTCATACCGCTTTTTCTGTTAACCTGACTTTAGGGTTGATCAGGCATACCAGCATATCGGCTGCCAGATTCACAAATGTATAAATGATAGCCATCCAGACAACATACGCCTGCAGAACCACATAATCACGGTAGGCCACTGCTTCCAAAGCCACACTGCCTATACCCTGCCAGCCGAATATGACCTCAACAACCATGGAACCGCCAAGCAAATCGCCAATAGACAGGCCCAGCATCACAAGAATACTGATGGACGCGTTTGGAATAATATGGCGAAGATAGATTCTTGTATTGGAATATCCCCTGGCTTTCAAACCGGTAACATAATCTTTATTGATTTCCGCTACAATACCGGAACGGATTCGTCTGCAATACAGGGCAATCAACCAAATCGCAAGCGATGTTGCAGGCAAAATCAGATGCTTAAAATCGCCGCTTCCCATTACAGGCAAAAGGCGTAATCGTACTCCCATCCAGTACATCAGTAAAAGCCCCAGCCAAAATGTGGGCATGGCCGTACCCCAAAAGGAGAAAAGGCGTATCGCGTAATCGATCCATCTGTTACGGTAGACCGCTGCCAATATCCCCAACGGGTAAGCAAAAACAAGCATAATCAACACTGCTGAAAACGTCAGCAATACTGTGTTCGGAAGTTTGCTCTTCATGATTTCAGCTACCGGCTGATTTGTATCGTAGGACGAGCCCCAGTCGCCCCGCAGTGCCTTAGTAAGCCAGTTCGAATACTGTTGAACAAAGCCCTTGTCCAGGCCTAATGCAGCTTTTTCCTGGGCAATGACTTCAG
>DDQB01000035.1:0-229 GCA_002342505.1 Acidaminococcaceae bacterium UBA2453 | reverse complement strand
GATACGATAAAAACAACAGGAACAAGAGCAATAACCCGTCTAAAAAAATACCGTAACATCTTTTTTCCCGCTCCTTCACAGACTCCTAAATATTAATATTTTGTATTTAATAATATCATTTGCTATTAAATACGTCAACCTAATTATCTTCATTATTGACAGATTAACCCCTTTTACAGAATTGCGCAATAAAAAAAAACTATACAAAAACAGCCGCAGAAAAATCTAC
>DDQB01000086.1 GCA_002342505.1 Acidaminococcaceae bacterium UBA2453 | reverse complement strand
ACCGGACTTCTCTGTTAGGCCCTAACGGGCGCCTGCAACGACTATTCAGTTGTATCAATCGTGTTATCGGGGGACCGGTTTTATCCGTTCCTCTGACTGCCAATATAGTAACATTTATTATTAAGAATGTCAAACTATTTATTTATAATTATTATAAAATTTTAATTCTTACCTGCTATTAAAACCCAATATCATTAGAAGGCCTTTTATGCGCCCAGACCATCCTCTTTTAAGAAAGCGCCCCTACCGGGCGCGCCTACAAAAAAAACAGGAAACCGCCTGTGCAGTTTCCTGTCTCTGTTTACCTTTTACGTANNAATCACGAATCCATCCGCCAGCCCGCCTGTCGGCAGTTCCTTTACAGCTCCCGGGCAATCATCATTTCAAATTCTTCCGGCGGCACGGGCTGCGAGAAGTAATAGCCCTGGACCAAATCACAGCCAGCGTTTTTCAGCAGCGCAAGCTGGCTTTCGGTCTCCACGCCTTCCGCAATGACAAGCAGCTTCAGGTTCCGGGCGATGTCCAGGATCAGTTTCACCAGATGGAAGTCCTGTTCATTGCCCTCAATGTTCCGGATAAACGCCCGGTCCATCTTCAGCGCGTCCACCGGCATGGAGGAAAGCATATTTAAGGAAGAATAGCCGGAACCGAAGTCGTCCATCTCAATCTGATACCCTCTGGCCCGGAGCCTCTCCATGATCCGGATCAGTTCCCCGGCGTTTTCCGTGTAGGCCGTCTCCGTAACTTCCAGTTTCAGGGAACTGCTGTCCAGGCCGTTCTCCCGGAGGATGCCGTCCAGCGTCTCCTCCAGATCCATCTCAAAGATATCCGTGCGGGACAGGTTCACCGAAACCGGCAGCACGATCCCGTAACGGGCCTTCCATTCGGCGATCTGCCGGGCAGCTTCCTTCCATACATATATATCTACCTTGCCGATCTCCCCGTTCTTTTCAAACAGCGGGATAAAATCATCCGGCGGGATCAGTCCCAGCTCCGGATGCTGCCAGCGTACCAGCGCCTCTGCGCTGAACAGCCGGGGCGGATCGCACCGGATATCGTACTTAGGCTGGTAGTAGACCCGGAATTCCCGTTCGTCCACGGCACGGCGCAGGTCGTTCAGCAGGCGCTGGCGGTAGATCGCCCGGGAACGGATCTCTTCATCATAAACCATAAGGTGTTTCTTTCCGCCGCGCACCATGTTGCAGACAGCCTGGGCCCGTTCAAAGGCATCGTCCGCTTTCATCCCTTCCTGCCAGGGCATCACGCCCATACGCAGGCGTATATTGCTGTTCCGCGGCAATTCGTCCAGCTTTTTCTGGAACTGCTGCAGCAGGGCCGGATAGTCTGCCTGAGCCGGACAAAGAAGATAAAAGGTGTCGGCCTCCGTCCGGCTGGCAATCCCGTCCGATCCGGCAAGGAACTGCCGGATTGCTTCCCCTAACAGGCGCAGCACCCGGTCGCCGAAGGCGCGACCTTTCAATTCATTCAGGGAATGGAACTGCTCGATGTTCAACGCCACCGCGTCCATTTTCTGTTCCGGATGCTCCTGCAGCAAGCGGCTGGCATATTCATGGAAGAAGTTGGAACTGTATAAGCCGGTCAGGTTGTCGTGTTCCGCCACGGCGATCAGCTGCTTCCGTTCCATGGCTTTCTTTTCCGCTTTGGCGCTGCGCAGCAGCAGGAACAGGATGACCGCCGCGATCAGGGACGCCACCGCGATAAGGGCAACCAGGTTTTCCCTGGCAAACTCTGCCAGGCTCACCTTCCGTTCCACATGGGAATAGGAAGTCAGGGCAGCATACACCTCCTCCGGGGAAACGATGCCCACGGTCTTGTTCAGGAGGGAATACAACATGACTTCGTTCCGGCGCAGGGCAAAGGACAGGTTAATGTCTTCCCCGGTAGACTGCGGGGCCAGTTTGTATTTATTGCACAGGTCTCTGATCTGGATGAGCCGGTACATGCTGACCAGATAACAGTCCGCCCGGCCCTCGCTTACTGCCTTAAGGCATTCTTCCCGGTCGGGAAAGTACGTGACGCTCCAATTGGGGAAATGCATTTTCAGAAAGTTTTCATGGTAGCGGTTCCCCCTGACCACGGCCACATTCATAATCTCCTGCAGGGAAAAACCTTTCGGCCTTTCCGTCCGCACCAGCGCCATCATCTCCGAATGCATGGGCGAATCAGTCAGGAGGATCCCAATCCGTTCCCCTTCGTAATCCGTCAGGTTGACCGGGAATACGCAGTCAACCTCTTCCCGCCGCAGCGCGGTCATGGCATCGTCCACAGTGGAAAAAGCCACCGGCTCGAAATAGATCTTTGCATTCTTCACGCGCTCAGACGCAATGTCCAGATATTCCTTCAGGGCGCCGGTCAGCTGCTTCGTTTTAGCATCCTCCGCGCAGAACGGAAGGTAGTCTGCCCGGTACCCGACCCGGATCATCCCTTTCCGATGCAGCCACTGCCGTTCCCCAAAGGTCAGGAAGGGACTGGTCCTTCCGCGTTTGACGTATTTTTCAAACAGCTGCTGGTTATAATACCGGTTTTCATCCTGGATCCGGTTCAAAGCGGCGTCCAGTTCCTTTTTCAGGTCGGGGCGGCGGTTGTTGACGACAAAATAAATGGGAGACCCGCCAATCTTGCAGAGAGGCGTGATCTCGTCGTTCGCCTTCACCGGATTGGCGGAAATATATACGTCAAGCGCGCCGTGGATCAGCTTCTGCAGCGCATCCTGCTGTACGCTGGTCAGCTCCACGATGTCTGCTTCAATGCCGTACTGCCGGGCCCACTCCATGAATTTCCGCTTCTGCATGCTGCCCTTGTTTACGCCAATCTTTTTCCCGTTGAACGTGGTATAGTCGTCCGCGCTGAGCTCCCTGTTCCGGGAGGCGACATAGGCGTAATATTCTTCTTCCCCCATGGGCAGGGAGGAATACAGCATGTCTTTTGCCCGCTCCTCCGTATAGGAAACATCGGCCAGCAGATCGATCTCGCCCTGCTTCAGCATCTCCAGCAGCTGGGTCCAGCTGGCGGTCACATACTGATACTCCCAGCCCGTATAGGCGGCAATCTTCTGCTGGTACTCATAGGCATACCCGGAGCGTCTGCCGAACCGGTCCGTCATATTAAAGGTAGACTCAAACCAGCCTACCCGGATGGTCCGTTTCCCGTTCGTTTCGGCAAAGGCGGACGCGGGCGCCAGGACGGCGGCCAGCACGACCAGGCACAACCAGAGTGCTGCTATTATTTTTTTATTGAAAACAGAAGGATTCCGAGTCATATCCCGTCTCCTGCCAGTAAAACCAGATTATGGTAAACGACGCAAATCATTTCGTGTTCCAAGCATGCGCAAAACCACGGCCTTTTGCGCAATGCGGAAACAGGGTGTCCGTTCGATGTATCAAAATTATATACACCAATACTATCTTATACGTATATTACCACAGAGCTGCGCTTTTTTCAACTTACAGGCGAATGTATACAAAGGAAAAGGCGGAATAAAACGTTTTTTGGATAAATGCGAATTTATGCGCCCGGTTTATGC
>DDQB01000018.1 GCA_002342505.1 Acidaminococcaceae bacterium UBA2453 | reverse complement strand
CTTAACCGTTCCCTCACATGCTGCGTCATTTTATCAATGAATTCAGCCTGCCGTCTGGACGTATACACGTTCCCCGTCTTTGTGTCTACGGCAAAGCGGAATGTTTCACTGCCGGAACGGTACTTCCCTTCCGCGAAGTTTGTCAGCTGGGACTGATGATTTTTCCCGAGATAGGTTATCTCTCTCATTTCGGTTATCTTCGCGCCCGCATCGTTTTCGGAAAGATATTTTTTAAAAATTTTTTCGCCGCTTTTGATCAGTTCTTCTCTTTCGGAAGATGAAAAGTCATCTAATATGCAGCCGGAAAATGAAACGCAGCACAATAGCGCTAGGCAGAACAGCACAAACCGTTTCATCTTTTTTCCTCCCGTAATGTTTTTCCGTCAGGCTTTGTTGCCGCAGTTTTCGCAGAACCGGGCTCCCGGTTTCAGGGGCGCGCCGCAGTTCTGGCAGAAACGCGGATTCGTTGATTCGGTTGCCGCCGCTGCTGCTCCCAATTTCTCTGCCGCATTTTGTCCGCCCGATTGAGGAAGATCCTGTTGCAGTTCATCTTTCGGCAACGATTCCTGTTGGGGCGCAGCTGCTGAATGCGGTTCTTCCGGGAAATTTTCCTGCAGGCCGTATGGATCCGCTTCTTCCGTCCCATTGTTTTGCGGCAGCTGTTTCTGCCGTTCAATGGCCTGCAGGCGAAGCCGTTCTTTGCGCTCTTTTCTTTCCGCCGCGATCTGATTGCTCTTCCGGTTTTTTAAAAAGAAATGAACGCCGACGGCTGCCAGTAAAATAACAAACGCCGTACCGGATACGATTCGTGTGAGACGTATGTTTGCTTCCGCCTCCGGATTTTGTTCAGGTTCCTTTCCGCTTTTTCCGTTGCCGTTCCCTTTATTTTTACCGGCATTGTCCGTATTCTTATCTGCATTAATTGGATCTTTTTTCTCGCCTTTTTCTTTATTGTCTTTTGCGTCAGGTTTTTCCGGATCATTATTTTTTCCCTGGTTGCCCAATGCGGCTGCCAGGACTTCATCCTTTGCGGACAGGATCAATTTGTTGACGGTGGTGACCTTCTGGTTGAATTTGCTGTCCTTGCTTTTGTTTGTGAGGACAAAGCTCTCGATGACCTCCAGCGTATCCGCGTCTTTGGGCACGGTATAGTTCAGGTACAGGTTGCTCATATTTTCTTTGCGGTAGTTTTCCTTTTTTATGACCATATCGCCTTTTTTGGCGACTACCTGCATCCGTACCAGGCTGGAGCGGCCCGTAATGGGAAGTTCCTTTTCATTTTTTAACGTTGCGCGGATCACAAATTTCAGTTTGCTTTCCGGTTTGATTTTGCCCAGATACATATGCATTTTATCTTTCTGGCCCGCGTAGCGAAAATCTTCCGCGCCTACCGCATCTACCGTCACGGCAGCCAGTCCCTGTTCGACGATCGCATCGGCGGGCACGCGGCGCACTTCCGCAAAGCAGGGAAAAGATAAAAGGCAGAAAAGGATTGTAAAAATTGTCAGCTGTGCAAATGTTTTACTGAAAGTTTTCATCATTGTCAGCTCCATTATCCATAACAATTCAATAAAGGATTCTTATTCTCAAAATGGTTTTCCCTGAGATTTTTACTGGCGGCAGTTCCTGTAGTAAAGCTGGGACTCCGTATATGGTCAGCTTATAATTGCCGCCACGCTGCCGATTAAAATGAACAGGAAGATACCGGCAAACAACAGGCCTTCGCTGCCCATCATGCGCAGGATTTTGATCAGTCCCCAGCGTTCCCCGTTTTTATCTTTTACGCCGACGCCGAACATGGAGAGCACGGTAAGCTTCCGGGAATCCTTGTCGCCGATCAGTTTTTCCTTCCCGTTTTCCAGAATTTCATAGATGTAAGGATGATCGAAGGCGTCCATGCGAACGCCTTTGGAAAGATACAGAAGGACGATGATAAATGCGATACAGTACCAGGCGGCGCCGTACTGGGGCGCAAAGCCATCCATGAATCGTTCCCCTTCTTTCATGCTTGCCCATCGTAAAAAGGCGGCGATGATGGCGGGTAAAAACACGGTAACAAACGTATTGATGAAAACAGAAACCATACGGCCCGCAGGATAAAACCGCAGATGAACCGGTACCAGTTCGCCGTTGTCGTTCCGTTCCCGGAAGACCGGCGTGTTATCGTAGGGATTTTCCAGCACGTCTTCCCCTTCCGCGATGGAAAGGTCGCTGCCTTTCCGTTCTGCTTTGGCCGCCTCTGTTTTTAATACAATGGGTCGCACCAGCTGGCCACTTCGTTGGGAAAATAAAACCCCGTAAACGATAAAGGGTACAGAAGTGATAAACAGGCCTATCCAGGCGTTTCCAAACAGGAAGGTCAGCAACAGGTATGTGCCGAGGGTATACAGAAACCACTGCAGGATCCAGGGACGGGATTTTTTCTCCCGGCCGGTGGAGACGGCGATGCGTCCCGTCTGCCCGTTCATGGCAGCGGTTAGGTTTTTTGTTTTGATAAAATAGACGGGCAGAAGCGCCGGCACGGTCATCAGGTTGCCCGAGTGTAACCTGATGTCTACTCCGCTGGTCTGCATGACACGTTCCACTTCCGGCAGGAAATCTTCTTCCACTTCCTGAAGGATCCGCTTTTCTGTCTGGGCGTCGGAAATATCGGAGAGTTTAACGTTCTGCCCGGCGATGTATCCGTATTCAAAGGGCCGGGCTTCTGACCAGTCGAAGGGTTCCATAGCGTTTAGCGTAAGGTTGTCCAGCTGTTTGGAGGTATTGACCGCCGTACCGTCCAGATACCCGTCGCAGTAATAATTGCGGTCAGTTTCGTCCCGGGACACGTTGGCGCATACGGGACCGCGGGCCAGCTGGTAAGGCAGGTAATACCCTTTGAATTTATCCATGTTGGAAAGGACAGCCTGCCCTTCCGGCGTTTTTTCATTTTCATGAGCCCAATCCAGCATCCGTTTTTTCGCTTCTTCCGGCGTGATGAAAAACGGGATGATCAGTTCCGGCATCTGCTCAGGGCGGATCAGGTCTTTACGGACGAGTTTACTGCCGCAGAAGTCGCAGGTGCTGGAGGCCTCGCCTGCCTGAAAGACCACATGAGCCCCGCAGGTGGGACAGTCATGTTCTTCCAGAGCCTGGCCTGCGGAACGGGTTTTAATATTTTTTTTGTTCAGAGCCCGCCACTGGCTCATCTTCTGCTCCACTTCCCGGATGCCGGAGACCTGCCCGCAGTTGGGACAGCTGTACGTCTGGCGGATAATGTCGAAACCTGCGGGCGCGCCGCAGTTCTTACAGAAAATGCGAAGCGGGTTAACTTTTTTACGGGTCTCTTCCATGGTCCGCACTCCTTTCGAAGTTTATTATAAACGATGTTTCTTCAGGCGCAGTTTATTCTCATACATCGCCACGTCCGCGCGGTCGAACATGGTGTCCAGCGTTTTGTCATTTTCCGGATCGAATTCCGCCATGCCGAAGATGATATAAATTTCATTGGGCTGCGAATTTTTTTCATCGGGTTCGTTCAATGCTTTCAACAGCGCATCCCTGTTTTCGTAATCCCGTCCCCGTAAGATTGCGGCAAACTCATCGCCGCCGATGCGGTACACCGGGCTGTGACGGAAGGTATGGCAGATCCGTTCGCAGCCGCCCCGGATAAACCGGTCTCCCGCTTCATGCCCAAGGGTGTCGTTGACCCGTTTTGTACCGTAAAGATCAAAGACGGCAATGGCAAAGGGTTCTGTTTTCCCGTTCTGAAGATCTGCGTTTATGCTCCGTTCTGCCGTGGAATACGCCCGTTTGTTCTTCACGCCGGTGAGGGTATCTTTCATGGCGATGGCCTGGGCTTCCGCAAATTCCTGCTCCCGTTTCATCTGGGCGTCGATGTTGCTGACTGCAACAACGATGTGATGGCTTCCCGTTTCGTCGTCATCCATGGGGATCGCTTTCAGGTTTACATATACGCTTTCGCCGCTGAGGATCATGCGGTATGACGTGGAAACGCTTCCGTGCTGGTTAATCTCCCGGAGCATATTTTCCTTGTTTACAACGTAAAGGACTTTGTCCACGTCTTCTTCATGAATCGCGATGGGTACGTTATGAATGCAGCTTTCAAAGAAATCAACGCCGTTTGTTTCCACCTGCAGTTCTTTGTACCGGTCGGTGGAACTGAATTCGATAAAGGCGTTTGTATCAATATCAACATAATAAATGATGAAAAAGTCCTTCGCCAGCGCATGGGCGATGCGGGCATAGGTGCGTTTGTCGTGATGGGCCCGTTCCAGTTTTTTCTCCTGCTCCATCTGATGCCGGATCTGGCTGTTGATATTGCCGATACCGATAACGATGTGACTGTCATCCGGGGATTCCGGGCGGACGATCTTCAGCCGGTAATATTCCGGACGGCCGTTTACCATCAGACGGTAATCCAGCGTGTAGACCGGATTGTATCGGAGCGCATCCTGGATTACATCTTTTTTCATGATGGAAAGCACTTTTTCCAGGTCTTCCGGATAGACTAAACGTCTCATATTGTTTTCACATTCCGCAAAGAAATTATAACCGGTCTGTTCCACAGGCAGGGTTCCATAGGAATCGCGCGCGCCGAATTCTTCGTATTCTTCGGTCTCCATATCTATATAATAAATGNNAAGTCGCTGGAAAGCGCCTGGGCAATATGATAATACAGGACGTTGCGGTCTTTCTGGTCCGCATCTTCCGCAAGATGTTTTTTCTCCGCTAAGGAAGTATGCACGTGTACTTTTGCTGTTTTGGGCTTCGACACGGGAGCCTGTTTTTTCGTAATAAATTTTTCAAATACTTCTGGGGGCACCGGCTTGGAAAAATAATATCCCTGGATGACCTGGCAGCCCAATTTTTTCAGGGTTTCCATCTGCTCTTCCGTTTCTACGCCTTCGGCGATGACGGGAACGGAGAGATAATCCGCGATGTCGATGATCAGTTCGATCATGCGGGTGTCTTTGCGTCCGCTGAAAGCAGTGCGGATAAATTTCATATCCAGTTTCAGCGCGTCGATGGGCAGCGTGGAAAGCATGTTCAGGGAGGAATAACCGCTGCCGAAGTCGTCCATCTCGATGCGGAAGCCAAGCTTGCGCAGTCGGCGGACTTTCTCGATGATCTGCGCGGAATCAGAGGTGTAGGCGGACTCCGTAATTTCCAGCAGGTATTCAGAGGTGGAAATATTATATTCGTCTATCAGGCTCTTGAAATTGTCCACAAGGTTCGGGTCAAACATATCGACCCGGGATACGTTGACAGAAATCGGGACAGCGTAACCGAACCGGTCTTTCCAACGGCGGATCTGGGCGGCTACTTCCCTCCAGACAAACTGGTCCAGCTTCCGGATCAGGCCGTTTTCTTCAAACAAAGGGATAAAAGTTCCCGGACTGATCATACCCAGTTCCGGATGCTTCCACCGGATCAGGGCTTCCGCGCTGGAAAGCGCGGGAACCGTTTTCTCTACATTAAATTTAGGCTGGTAATACACCTGGAACTGACGCTGCGCCAGCGCGTTCTCAAAATCTTGCAACAGCCTGTCGGACAGCACTTTGCTCTCGTGCAGTTTGGTATCATAAAAAGAAATTGTCTGTTCGTATGTGTTGCGGCCCAGGTTGGCAGCCATTTTGGCCCGGTCAAAGCAGCGCTCTATATCAATTGTCTTATCGACGTCCTGATACACGCCGATGCGCAGCCGGACGTGGTTGCTGACGTCGTCTTTATCCAGATCGACGGAAGCATCTTTCAGCAGTTCGTTATAGTCCAGCCCCTGGCGGCAATATACAAGGAAAGTATCGGCTTCCAGACGGCAGGTGAGCCCCCCTGTCTTTTTTATCACAGAGCGAATCTTTTCCGCCGTGCGCCGGAGGATCAGATTTCCGTATTCTTTTCCGTACCGTTCATTGATGATATGGAAATGGTTGATATTGATGAGGAGCGCGTCCATGGGGAAATCCTGATTGCCTTTTGCAAACTCTCTCGCATAGCGGAAAAAATATTCGCGGGTGTACAGTTCTGTTACCGTATCTCTTTCGGTAGACTGGATCAGTTTGCGGTCTTCGGACAGTTCAATGGTACGCTGGATACGCGCCAGGATGACGGCGGGCGCCGGATAGGGTTTGGGAACGAAATCACTGGCGCCCAGCTGCAGGCTTTTGACTTCCGAACCCTGATCAGAAGTCATGACGATGACAGGGATCTGCCCCATTTGTTTGTTTCCTTTGATCATCTTTAACAGATCAAGGCCATGGATCCCCGGCATCATCAGATCCAGGAGGATCAGGGACAGTTCGTTGCGGTTGTCGCGGATCGCCGCCAGTGCTTTGGTCCCGTCTGTGGCGGTGATGACTTCATATTCGTCTGCCAGGATCTGGCTGAGGATCGCCCGGTTGATCATTTCGTCGTCGACGACCAGCACCAGATGTTTTTTGTGAATCAGATTAAAGGTTTCATTCCCCTGCTGCATGATGTACTCCTTAATAAATATATTTGCGTTGCTTATTTTCGTTGCGTTTCAGAAACCGCTTCTTTAGTACAAACTCATTTCATCAGCGCTTCCCTTAAGGAAGCGCTGATTAATTCGTCCGCACGCNNACGTCAATGTCTCTTGACGCAGCTTAACAGGCGCGCCTGCGGAAAGTAGCATTTCATATACTGCGGTCAGCGGAAGCCCTACCACGTTATCGTAGCTGCCTTCGATCCGTTCCACAAGCACGGCGCCTTTTCCCTGGATGCCGTAGGCGCCGGCTTTATCCATCGGCTCTCCGGTGCCCACGTACCATTTAATTTCAGATTCCTCAAGCGTGCGGAAATGTACATTGGTTGTGATTACCCGCAACTGCGTTTTATCCTGGTACAGGACTGCTACCGCAGTTTTGACCTGATGTGCCTTTCCTGAAAGCATACGCAGCATACGAATAGCGTCGGATGCGTCCGATGGCTTTCCTAAAATGGTATTGCCCAGGACCACGATGGTATCGGCGGCGATGACAGGCGATGCTGTATCAATTGTATTCGCCGCGGCTCTTCCTTTGCCTAAGGCGTTATAAGCGCAGACAAGATTTTCGTTTTGACAGGCAGATAATAATGTTATATCAGTTTCAGCGAAAACGGTTTTGCATTTCTGGTCGGACAAGGCAGATAATTTTTCCTTTGCCTCTTCTACCGTTTCCGCTTCATCAAATGGCAGCGAGCGGACTTCAACATCCCATTCCATTTGCCGCAATAAATCATACCGGCGCGGCGATCCGGATGCCAACATAATTTTCATGATTGTTTTTTCCTCGTAAGCAGGGATCCAATAAATACAGTAACAACATTGCCTGCGCATTTGAAGCAGCGCTTCCCAGTAATTTTTTTTTGCAAAAAGTTTAGCCTGGTTCAGGCAAAATAATTTTTTAGTTTGATACGTTAATAAAATTGCACAATCATTTCCTATTTTATATTTTACCACAAGAGAAAGCGTTTGGCTTACTTATTTGCCTGAAGTAAAAAAAGTTTTACAAAATTTT
>DDQB01000085.1 GCA_002342505.1 Acidaminococcaceae bacterium UBA2453 | reverse complement strand
AGCAACCTTTCACATCATCGCAGGTGCCAATAAACATAAGAATATGAGGGGCTTATCTTACGCCCCTCATACCGGGATCTAAGATCAATATTATAACACAGTTTCAGTAATTATTCAATGATATCGCCAACAACGCCGGCGCCTACGGTGTGACCGCCTTCACGAATAGCGAAGCGCAGGCCCTGTTCCATAGCGATCGGGGTGATCAGGGTGATCTCCATGTCAACGTTATCACCAGGCATTACCATTTCGGTGCCTTCCGGCAGTTTTACGGAACCGGTAACGTCGGTGGTACGGAAGTAGAACTGCGGACGATAGCCGTTGAAGAACGGGGTATGACGGCCGCCTTCTTCTTTCTTCAGTACGTAAACCTGACCGGTGAAGTGGGTGTGCGGATGTACGCTGCCCGGTTTAGCCAGTACCTGGCCACGTTCGATTTCTTTACGGTCAACGCCACGCAGCAGGGCGCCAACATTGTCGCCAGCCAGCGCTTCGTCCAGGGTCTTGCGGAACATTTCCAGACCAGTGATAACGGTAGCTTTCTTCTCGTCTTTCATGCCGACGATTTCAACAGGATCGCCTACATGAGCAGCACCGCGTTCGATACGGCCGGTAGCAACGGTACCGCGACCGGTGATGGTGAACACATCTTCTACAGGCATCAGGAACGGTTTGTCGGTCGGGCGTTCCGGAGTCGGGATGTAGCTGTCAACAGCATCCATCAGTTTCAGGATGCTCTGTTCGCCGATTTCGCTCTTGTCGCCTTCCAGGGCTTTCAGTGCGGAACCTACAACGATAGGAATATCGTCGCCAGGGAATTCGTAGCTGCTCAGCAGATCGCGAACTTCCATTTCTACCAGTTCGATCAGTTCTGCATCGTCAACCATATCAGCTTTATTCAGATAAACTACCATTGCAGGTACGCCTACCTGACGGGACAGCAGGATATGTTCGCGGGTCTGGGGCATCGGGCCGTCAGCTGCGCTTACAACCAGGATAGCACCGTCCATCTGAGCTGCGCCGGTGATCATGTTCTTTACATAGTCAGCGTGTCCGGGGCAGTCAACATGTGCATAGTGACGTTTTTCCGTCTCATATTCAACATGCGCGGTGTTAATGGTGATACCACGTTCTCTTTCTTCCGGAGCCTTATCAATCATGCTGTAATCCATGAATTCTGCGCCGCCCTTTTCTGCCAGCACTTTGGTGATAGCAGCGGTCAGGGTCGTTTTACCATGGTCAACGTGACCGATGGTGCCAATGTTTACATGCGGTTTGGTTCTTTCAAACTTTGCCTTTGCCATTTTTCCTTCCTCCTTAGAAGTGAAATAAAATTTATAATTTGAATTTAATTAGAATCAGTGTACCTGATTATTCAGCTTTCGTCCCTTTGTTTTTTGCTACGATCTCTTCCGCGATATTCTTCGGAACTTCTTCATAGTGGTCAACCTGCATGGTGTAGGTGCCGCGGCCCTGGGTCTTGCTGCGAAGGTCCGTTGCATAACCGAACATGGAGGCCAGCGGAACAAAGGAGTGGATTACTTCTGCGCCGTTGCGCGCTTCCATACCTTCGATGCGACCACGGCGGGAGTTTACGTCGCCGATAACGTCGCCCATGTATTCTTCCGGAACGGTGATGTCTACTTTCATGTAAGGCTCCAGCAGAACCGGGGAAGCTTTTTCAGCGCCAGCCTTGAAGCCCATGGAACCGGCAATCTTGAATGCCATTTCCGAGGAGTCGACTTCATGGTAGGAACCGTCGTATACGGTAACGCCGATATCTACCATCGGATAACCGGCTACCACGCCGCTCTCCATTGCTTCTTTAACGCCAGCTTCGATCGGAGCGATGTATTCTTTTGGAATAGCGCCGCCCACGACTTTGTTTTCGAAAGTAAAGCCTGCGCCAACTTCCAGCGGGGTGATCTCCAGCCAGCAATGACCGTACTGGCCTTTACCGCCGGACTGACGGATGAATTTGCCTTCGGATTTAACCGCTTTGCGGATGGTTTCACGATAAGCAACCTGCGGATTACCTACGTTGCAGCCTACTTTGAATTCACGCAGCAGACGATCAACGATGATATCCAGATGCAGCTCGCCCATACCGGAGATGATGGTCTGTGCGGTTTCCGGATCCGTATGCACCTTGAAGGTCGGATCTTCTTCCGCCAGTTTTGCCAGGGCAATGCCCATCTTTTCCTGGTCGGCTTTGGTTTTGGGTTCAACCGCAACGGAGATAACCGGTTCAGGGAACACCATGGATTCCAGGATAATCGGAGCCTTTTCATCGCACAGCGTGTCGCCGGTAGTTGTAAACTTCAGTCCGACAGCCGCTGCAATATCTCCGGAATATGCTTCCGGAATCTCTTCGCGGTGGTTGGCATGCATCAGCAGGATACGACCCATACGTTCCCGTTTATCTTTGGAAGAGTTGTAAACGTAGGAACCGGCAGTAATCATGCCGGAATATACCCGGAAGAAACCAAGCTTGCCTACGAAGGGGTCGGTTGCAATCTTAAACGCCAGTGCAGCGAACGGTTCGCTGTCGGAAGTCGGACGCGAATCTTCCGCGCCGGTTTCCGGGTTGACGCCTTTAATGCTCTCGATATCAGTCGGAGCCGGCATGTAATCAACAACCGCATCCAGCAGGGGCTGAATACCTTTATTCTTATAGGAAGAACCGCAGAACACAGGATTCAGTTTACATTCAATCGTTTCTTTACGGATGGCTGCTTTCAATTCTTCATTGGTGATTTCTTCGCCTTCCAGATATTTCATCATCAGGTCGTCATCACCTTCGGCAACGGTTTCTACCAGAATGCCGCGATATTCTTCAGCCTGTTCTTTCATTTCGGCAGGAATTTCTACAAACTTTTCATCCTTGCCCATATCGTCGCCATATACAATAGCCTGCATACGGATCAGGTCAACCATTCCCTGGAACTGATCTTCACTTCCGATAGGAATCTGCAGCGCAACCGGATTTGCATTCAGACGGTCGCGCATCATGTCCATAACCCGGAAGAAATCAGCGCCGACGATATCCATCTTATTTACATATGCCATACGCGGAACTTTGTACTCATCAGCCTGGCGCCATACGGTTTCAGACTGCGGTTCTACACCGCCTTTGGCAGAGAATACAGCGATCGTTCCGTCCAGTACGCGCAGGGACCGTTCAACTTCTACAGTAAAGTCAACGTGGCCCGGGGTATCAATGATATTGATACGATGCGTTTCATACTGCTTTTCGGAACCCTCCCACATACAAGTGGTTGCAGCGGAAGTAATCGTGATACCGCGTTCCTGTTCCTGTACCATCCAGTCCATGGTAGCCGCGCCGTCATGAACCTCACCGATCTTATGGGTCTTACCGGTATAGAACAGGATGCGTTCCGTGGTGGTCGTTTTACCGGCGTCAATGTGAGCCATGATGCCGATATTTCTTGTTCTTTCAAGCGGAATTAGTCTGCCCACTGTTTTATCCTCCTCAACTAATTAACAGGACCGGCCATTACCAACGGTAATGTGCAAACGCTTTGTTTGCTTCAGCCATTTTGTGGGTATCTTCGCGCTTCTTAACTGCAGCACCGGTACCATTAGCGGCATCCATGATTTCACCGGCAACCCGTTCGCACATGGTTCTTTCACCACGGAGACGAGCGTAATTTACCAGCCAGCGGATACCCAGGGTGGTTTTGCGGTCTGCACGAACTTCTACAGGAACCTGGTAGTTTGCACCGCCTACGCGACGCGCCCGTACTTCCAAGATGGGCATAACGTTTTTCATTGCGGTGTCAAATACTTCCAGCGGATCCTTACCCGTTTTAGAGCGGATAACGTCAAATGCATCATACACAATGCGTTCAGCAACGCCTTTCTTACCGTCCAGCATTACTTTATTAATAAATCTTGTTAACAGTTTAGAACCGTACACCGGATCCGGCAGTACGTCTCTTTTTGGAACTGAGCCTTTTCTCGGCATGCTTTTCACTCCTTTTATATCATTTCGTAAATTTCTCTTTTAATTTTGGCCTTCACGCGTCAATTACTTCTTAGCTTTAGCGCGTTTTGCACCGTACTTGGAACGGCCCTGATTGCGGTTCGCAACACCGGCAGTATCCAGAGAACCACGAATGATATGATAACGCACGCCAGGCAGGTCCTTTACACGGCCGCCTCTAATCAGGACAACGGAATGTTCCTGCAGATTGTGGCCGATACCCGGAATATAAGCTGTTACTTCGATGCCATTGGTTAAACGTACACGAGCAACCTTACGCAGCGCAGAGTTAGGCTTTTTCGGTGTGGTGGTGTACACACGGGTGCATACACCGCGTTTCTGCGGGCATTCTTTTAACGCCGGAGCAGTAGATTTAGTTTTCAGCACCTCTCTGCCTTTGCGGATCAGCTGATTAATTGTTGGCATATCGGCACCTCCTTTCCATCAATGAGATTTAGTATTTATAAAAATCCTGTTTCCAGGATCCCTATCAGTTAGCCAGTATCGCCGCAGCGGAAGCCCCCGCATGGATACCGCAGGCCTTTCCCAACGCCTGCATGGTCTCCACCGTCACGCATAAAACATTCTGCTTTTCACATTCTGTTTTGATGGGACCGGTTATGCGTTCTTCTGCATCCGCAGCAATAAAAACAGTTGACGCGTTCTTCTTCTGAAGGGCTTTCGCTGTTTGCTTGACCCCGACGACTTTGGCTTCAGCCGTCTTTAACGCATCCAGACTCATGGAACTCACTCCTTCAAAATAAGCGCACTTCGCCTGTGATACTTGTGTATTGTAACATCCTTTACAATTCGTGTCAACACTTTTTTCATATTTTTTTATTGCGCTAAGCAGTGTTTTTATGCGCTTCTTTTTTTACACGCATCCGAGTGTTTCAATCTTGATTAAAAAAAGATAAGCAAGAGGATCCTGCTTATCTTTCACATAGATTTCAGTTCTTTTTCATAATTCCCGGATAGTACTTTTCTATTTTATGATTGCCGCCCAGCCGCCAGAGGGAAATTCCATCCACCCCATAATCCAGCGCCTGCCTCTTCCATGCAATGATGGTTCTGGCATCGGCAAACCAACACTCCACATTTTTGCCCTCAGCATTTCTTCCATTAAAATATTGGGCCTGGCTGAATGGATCTCTGTGCAACGAAGCTTTCATTTCTTTCTGAAGCGCTAATGCTTCATTCTCTGTGACAAAAAACGGCCGTTTTCCTTCGATCCATACGCATCCCCCTGTTGCCAGCGCCACCGAATGAGGCCGTGGAAGCTGACTCACTTTCGCCAACATCTTGTCCAAAAAATCGGAATCAGCTTTCGGCCCGCCATCCGCGGTATGCGAACCAAACAGATTGTAACACATGACAACATATTCCGGGCCTTCCGGCAGGTCGTACTGGCGAACGGGAATACCCGGCTCCAGGATCACACGCAACGGGATCTTCTCTTTGTCCGTTTCCTCAACCAGAAAACCTAAAAACCTGACATACTTTCCTGCTATGGCAGGATTTTTCCAGATGTTTTCATAATCAATTTCCAATCCGTCAAACTGGTTCTTTTTAACGCACGCTACTAAAGCTTTAACATGATCCCGCATGGTCGAATCTGACTGAAACAGCTCCGCCAGCAGCTGCGTATCTTTTTCAATGCTTTCCCCGTTCGGATTATGAATATCTCTGTAAACATCATTAACCACTGTGAGGAACTTCCTGATTTCGGCGCGATAGCGTTTAAACTTCTGCTCCCTGAATTTCTGGACAGGCCCCACCAATATAATATTAGCATTTTTATCAAAGGCCGCAGCAAAATAGCTGACAGAATTTAACTGAGTCTGTATCTTGACCGCTTCTCTGATACCATTGTCATAATCCCAGTAAGTAACCCAGACGTTACCGTTAAAAACCGGCTGGGGCCGCCGGGCCGCATTAACGGAAAGTGCTGCAGGCAGACAGCCGGTAACAGATAACATCATCATTACTACAATGGCAAAAGCGCTTTTTCTGTACAATTGCTTCATTCGTAAACCTCTTCATCTGTTCTAAAAATTTGCCAGGATCCAGTCCAGGAGTTTTTCCCAGCGATGCTTCAGCTGACGTTTATATTTTTCAATTCCAGTATAATGCACGTCATAGAGGACGGGCATCTCTTCGCTGGAAGAAGACAATCCCTCCACCTTAAGGCCGGAAAAGACGCCATCATACACATCGTCCGCAAGATTTGTCTGGCTGTATCCGTATCCCGGCCATACACTTTCCAGGAATAAGGAGCCGGCCGTCGTCCTCGTTATCTTCAGGTCTTTTACAGCTTCCTTATTGTCAATCAGCACATTCAGTTTATCATCCAGCAGCCGTATCTCCAGCTTCCGGTCTGACCGGGCATGATAACTCAATGTTGGAATGTACGGTGCGCCGCCTTCTTCAATGGACAGGGCATTCCGTTCCCTTTCCTGTTCCAACAGTTTCAGCTGCTTTTTGGCTGAAGCAGTGTTTTGGGCGTACCGGCTCAGGATCTCCCGCTCGTGGATGGCCACTTCCTTTTTATCTTCATCTACAGAATGGTATTTGCCGCCATCAAACTCAAACAAATCAATATCAGCCAGTTTTTTAGTGCTGACTGCAGATGCTTCTTCCACAATAAGATGATTGTTTTTAAAAAAGACGCTGATTCGGTTGGCCCGATTCGCGTCGGAGCGCAGATGGATCGCCTGGGTACCGAACAGGTTCCCTTTGATGTCTGCCGTCAGGCGCAAATTGCGAAAATCAGAACTGTTTTTCAGTTTCATGAGACCGTTCTGCCCCGGCAACGTGGTCAGAACGATGCTTTCATCACGAAATTCGGCTGCGCCTTCGTCAACCTGCCACTCCTCATACTGCTTCACATCGCCAGGTTCAAACTGAATATCCGGCACATCATCGTATTTGATACGCATCAGCAGATGATTAGCCGGCCAGTATGAACGGGGTTCCATCCTGGTAAGGTCATAAATGCTGCTGTTCCGAAGATTATGGCAATACCCTTCCCGATTAAAATTCATCTTAAAGAGTTTGCGTATCCATTTCTCATTAATGCTACTGACTTCTGGATTATTACCAAACATGCCGGTATTGGCATGCATCAGCGTATACACTTCCGGAATATAACCGATGTCCTGTGTGTAAATATCCCGCAGCATCGTATAATCGTTGGTAATCCGGTCATCCATGGCCTGATAGCTTTCTACAGGAAAGTCCTTCTCATCACGGATGTAATCCATTAAGTAGTGATTATAATTCCGACCGATGACACTGGTCAGATGGGAATAGACCAACGGGTTCATGTTGCCAAGATAGTGATGCCAGCGGTCAAATACATTAATATAGTAAAGCCGGTATCCGTTGCTTCCCATTTCCCAGAAGCCATTTTTTTCAAAGTCCTTCAATTCCTGCGGTTTAAGAAACTTATTATCATTGTTGCGGAGATTTTCCGCATAAGTAGAAATCGTTGCATGGTAGTTAAACTTTTCCAGTATTTTTTCCGCAAAAACGGCCGTGTCTCTTCTTCCATCTTCGAAATTCAAAAACAGCGAATGCTTCGGCAGCGCTTTTCCCCGGCTGTAATACTCCTGGATATCCTTACCGGTTATCGTAACGAAACCGTTTTTCTTCAGCACTTCCAGATGATGTTCCAGCTGGTCTCTTCCTATCAGCACATTGGTGCCTGTCCGGTCAACGCCAAAGTAGGAAATCGCGACAAAGCCTTCGTCACTGCCAAATTCCGTATTGTTCATCGTGTAAGGCTTGTATTTTTCAAACACGAACAGCGCATTAACGATAATGTAGAGCAATACAATGATAAACAGGAATTCTAACACAGACCTGATTTTCTTTACCCTGTTCTTTTTGGCCGTAAACTCTTTATCTGCCAATGTCATGGCTTATCTTCTCCCTGCGCGTATTCCGCGTTTGACGTTCTTTGGCGGCTCCTGTTTTCCGCAGACATTTGTTCTCTGTAAAACTCCAGCCGTTTTTCTTCCAACTCAAGCTGCCTCTGCATCAGTTCATGTAACGCAGCTACCTGCCGCTGGTTTTCACGAATCAGCGCAATCAGTTCGGCTCTTTCATTCACAACACTGCCAGATATTTCCTGACGGTTAAGACCCTCAAGTATAACGGCATTCTGCTCCTGCAACCGAACTCCGTTTTCCAGCAGTTTATCCGTTTCAACAGATTGAGTTTTTCCGGTTTCTGCAGATTCCATTGCTTTAGAAACTGCAGCCTGCCCATCGGCTCTTTCTGCTTTAACCATTTCCATCGGCATGTCCGAATCTGCGATTTCCGGCGATTCCGAACCAGCCGTTGCCGGTTCCAAAACTTTCACCGGCTGGACATCCTGCCGCAGGATCGTTTCCCGCAAAGCAGCTTCTTCCTTAACCGGTACTTCCTGCACCAATACGGTCTTTTTTTCCGCCAGATTTTCCGCTTTTACGACCGCTTGCATTTCCAATTGAGGAGGAGTTTCCACCACAGCCACAATTTCGGGAAGTTCTTCTGTCTTTAACGGCCCCTGTACGATTGGGGTTACTGCCGGATGCGCAAAGGCTTCTGCCTGACCGGCCACTTCCACAGGAGTTTCTTCATCTTTCTTATTCTTCCGTTCCTGTTCGGCAATATCTGCCGGCGTCATACGGGTTCCCCAGGTTGATTTCCAGAAGGTGAACCAGGCAATCGGCATCTGCCACAGAAGAATCAGTTCATAGTACAGGCAGAACCAGATTCCATACAGCCATGTTGTACTGCGACGCAGTAGAGCCTGGCAGGCGCTCATGAGCAAAGCCATCAGGAGCATGCCCACAATAAAAGTAGTGGGGAATACCCGATGAGTAATGGGAATATAGATTAGGTTATAACATACAATAAACGGCGCAATGATGGGAACCAACAAACCCATGTAGAAACTGATGGCCGCAAAGGGTTCCTTTTTCCACATAAAACTGCCTGCGATAAGCGATTCCCGCAGCCAACTCCGTTTCCAGCGCATCTGTTGTTTCAGGAATACATCATAATCGTTGGGAACAATTGTATAACAGATGGACGTATCCTGATAATCAGTGCGATTATGACGCAAGATCAGGTTCGTCATAGCTCGGTCATCGCCAAAGGTGGCCCGTTGCCCCAGGAATTTCTGGTTCAGCCATTCATCCAAGTATTTCAGGACCAGGTCTTTCCGGTAGCAGGCCAGAGGCCCCGACAAACAGCTGACTGTATCGAACACGCCTTCCGCTGCCTTCATGACGCGAAATGCAATGTAATACCGAACAGACTGCATCTTTGTCAGCGAATTCGTATAGGTGTTAGCTACGTCCGTCCGCCCGGACACGCCGCCTACCTGCTCATCTTTAAAAGGCTGGACGATATTGATCACCGCATAAGGATTCAAGAAGCTGTCAGAATCTACAAAGACCAGCAGTTCATGCTGCGCATGCTTGGCGCCTACCGCCATCGCCTCGCGCTTTCCCTTGTTGACCGGCTGCAGGATATAGCTGATGCGTGCCGCCACTTCAGGGCCTTCCTGGTTAATGATGTCCTGGATCGTTTCCTTTATCACCTGGGCCGAATGATCGGTGGAACAGTCATCCACAACGATAACCTCTAATTTATCCTGCGGGTAATACTGATCCATCGCGTTCAGGATGGTCTGACGGATCCATGTCTCTTCATTAAAACATGGAACAATAATGGTTACGCCAGGCGTGTAATTTTCATCTGCGCTGACAGGCTTATAAAAAAAGGCAAAAGCATACTTCGTCAGCAAAAACGTACTGGCGATGATACTGTATAAATACAGGTACTTATTAAATTTGAAATAAATAATGCTCTCCGTTCGCATCAGCATGACGCCCAGGCATACGGCAAACAGAAGAAAACTGGCCGTCATAAGCTCATAGCGGGCGTGGTGCTTGTTGGAATACTCCAACAGATTATGCTCGAACTGCATGCCAAAGGCGAATTCCGTATCAGCAGGCAGTTTCCCGTTTTTCACATCCGCAAGCTTCTGTAATACGGTTTCTGCCGGCGGCCAGGCGGCATGCGCCTCTGTTTTCACTTTCATTTCAAGACCTTCCGGCAGCGTACCGGGTTGGATCTCAAAGGAAAGAGTAACAGTACCGCGAGTCACGATTTCTTCCGCTGCATCTGCCGACGTATGTATCCTCATGCCTGAAATAGAAATATCAGACGCATACCCTGAATAGTATGTGCCGCTTTTCCCAACAGAGATTTTAACGGGATACCTGACTTCATAACGTACGTTAGCGTCTTCCCCGTTAAAGAACTTCAGGTATGGATATTTCTTTACCTCATCGTCGCTGATGGCACGACGGCTTTTTCCGCTTCTCTGCCTGCCGGGCATGTGCGGCAACAGGCGTCGGTCAGGAGACTGCTTCATTAAGATATCTTCCACAATCTCTTCCTTTTTTATTGTATTTCGTTTCTTCCTGAAGAAATCGAACATGGAATTACCACCACTTTATCCGGCGTTTTTCACGAGTCAACTGTTTGGGTGACTTGGCCTGTGAATATCCGTAATCAAGATAATCTGATAACAGCCCCACTTTAAATTTTGTGGGGTCACTATCTGCTTTCTTTTCATTGGCTGTTAAAATTACATCCAGCGCATTTGCGGTAAACTGGGCGGCGGATGTCATATGCATGACGAAAATGGCGCCCTTACGCAACTTGTCGCGATAATACAACCCGTCCCGGATCACCTTAATCTCTGCTTCCAAGCTGGGCGCCCCATAGTCGCCCGTACTGGTACTGCCATTAATAATATATTCAAAGCCGTTTTCCAAAATCGCGCGAGTTCCCATTTCGCTGATTGCCAGTGTCGGCGGACGCAGGAATTTGGTCAGCACCGGTTTTCCGTCGGACCACTGCAGGTCTCCGACAACGCTTTCCAGCCGTTTATACGATGTGTTTACATCATTATAATATTCCTCATAGCCCATGGTGGCCTGAGTCTTTCCTTTTTCATCTTCCATTGCCATAGCTTTATGCATGTTTGTATGGCTGGCTATATCATGCCCTTCCATTGCCATAGCGCGCAACAGGTTCGGACTGTAAATCACATTATGGGTCAGTACAAAGAAGGTGGCAGGCACGCCATGCTTGCGAAGCACATACAAAATCGGGTTGATCGCCGAATCATGTCCCCAGTCGTCAAAGGTCAGGAAGATTACGTTGTCATCGGTATTAACCGTACCTTTCATGTCCAGCTTTTCAAAGTCCTTTTGCGTAAAGCCAAGACTTCTGTCATCCGCGTTTACCGTGCCTTCCCCGAAATACCGTTTACTCAGTTCATCCACCAGCTGTTCGTGGGTAGCATTGGGGGGCAGCAGCGGATAACGTTCTATTCCCTTTACATAGTTCGCTTTCGGAACAGGATATGTCCACAACTTACTCTTATCCGCAAGAACTTCGCCAATAGACTTCAGCCGGTAAGCCGAATCGTTTTCCGGATTGATTCCGGAAACGTCGTCAAAGGAGTTATAGGCAATGTTATCGATCTTTTTACGTTTTAAATACAGCAACAGTTCCGCTGCCAGCTCCGGCTTTTTGTAAAAGTCCATACGGATATTCACGATCCACCCACGTCCTAAAGAAAAGACTGCGGGACCCATGATCTCTGGCAAAATCTGTTCCGCGGACTGGTAATCCTTGTGCCTGCTCTGGACGGCGTTCATGTTCGCCCCAATGAGCCTGCAGCCGGTAGCCGCCACAGCCTCCCGGGTCACGTCGCTCACCGCTCCGGAAAACTGCTTGACCAGGACAGAATCAATTCCATACCGGCTCTTCAGTATTTGTTTGACCCGCATAATATCTGCACAAATCTCAGCAAATCCTTCTTCCGGTTTCGGATAGATACAGATGCCGATTTCCTGGCCGGCGCTGGCAATGGCCCTGACCGAATCCGCATTCCGGTTCAGTTCCCGTTCCGTAACAAAGAATGTACCCCGCCCGTTAACCTCCTTCAGTGCATCCAAAACCGAATCCACGGATTTTTTTCTTGTCATGCCGGTAAATGTGAACATAACTGATGGATCGGTTGTATATATCATCTTTTCTTCTTCAGCCAGCACCCCATGATTCTGCTTTTGCAATGCGGTGATCTCAGCTGGGACAGGAGCCGGGGCTTCCGCTTTCTTTGCGGTCGCAGAGCCCTGTTTGTCCTTAGCCTGTGTTTTGGCCGCCGTATCCTGCTGCTGCGCTGTCGTTGTCTGCGGTTCCACCGGCTTATTCACATAAACCCCGCCGTTGTTTTCTTTCCAGACGGTTTTGGCAAAGCTCTCCGCGTCCATTTTCGAGTCTTTTGCAGAAGCCGGCTTTTGTGGCATGGACGGATGTTTCGGCCGCTGTACGGGCTGTGGTTCCGTATACACCTGTTCCGGCCACCTGACAGGCTGCGGTTCGGTATGAACCGGTTCCTGTCGTGGAGATGGCTCAGGCTCAATTATTACCCGTTCCGGCTGCTGTGCCGGTTTTGCTTCCGGGCGAACCTGCTCCTGCCGTTGCATTGGTTTTGGTTCAGCATAGATTCGTTCCTGCTTCCGGGCAGGACGCGATTCCTCTTTTCTCTTTTCAGGCGTCCTGGATACCGGAGCAGGCTGCTTTTTCCCACTGGCATTATTAAGCTGCCGTTCCCGTTCTTCCAACAGCGCCCGTTGCGCCTCTATCACTTTATACTGGGCCCTGATCAGTTCTTGCTCTGCCTGTCGCAACGCTTCTTCTTCTGCAGACAGATTGGCAGCATAAACCGGCATTTCTGCATAACGCAAAAACAGAATGTCCTGATTTAAATTTGCAATTCCCGCAGTCTGCCCCAACGTGCATAACGCAGTTAGCAAGGCAACCCTTTTAACGATCTTCCTTTTAATCAACAGTCCCACCATCTTTTGTGTTCACACTAATTCTTCTTTGCTTCTGCTTTCTGGCTCACTTTTGTACCTGTATGCAACATATTGACGGTCACTACCCGAAATCCCTTTGCTTTCAGGAGTACGCAAAGTTGCTTTACGATCTCTGGCGTGGTGATCTCTTTAACCGGAATCACATTTTTGTCCTGAATAGATGGTTTTTTATCAATTGCCGGCACGTCCGGCCCTTTTTTCTGGGTAAACCGTATTGGCACAGGCTTTCCCATCTGCAGGGAAACGATCATTCCCGGACGGATTTTCTCCGCAAACGCGATAAGTGCCGCACTGTCAGCCAGGCTTCGTACAGGCACGCTCAGGTCGCTTTGCACTGCATGATCCAGGCCGCATGCTTTTGCAGCGCGCAACAGTTCATCCATGTACCGGGTATCATGTAACTTGAACAGTTTCGGTTCTATACCGGCAACCAGCTTTAATATCTTCTGAGTACGGCAGAACTGTTCAAAGAAGCCTTCCGGTTCCATCCGTTCCGCTTTGCTGATTCCTACAAAACTGTAATTTCCCACCAGTTGATCTTCTTCTACCATATTTTTGATAACGGTTGCGTTTCTTGCTGCATTTACACCTTCAACAAAAAACGTAGCGTGCCATCCCTCGTCAGTGATGATCTTCAGGACTGCTTCCATATTCCCGCGGTTGTCCATTCCGTCAAATGTCAGCGCTATCAGGTTCCCTGCAGCTTTGTCGCTGCCTTTAATTATGTCAGCGGGAACCTTTATCTCCGGAAACTTTTTAGCAGCTTCCGCAATTTCTATGGAAGCGTCAAAGTCTTCGCTCATTTCCGTGAAATTTTCGTAGCTGGCTATCTGTTTGGGATGGAACAGATCCGAAATAGCATAAAAGTAAATCAGCCCCAACACGCATAATGCCGCAAAAATAAACATCAGATGCTTTTTCAGATGCATGATTACAAACTCCAGTAAAGGAATCCTTCACGTTCCAGTTTCTTTTTATCGAAGATGCCTTTCACATCAACCAGGACCTTCGGGTTATTTCTTTCCTTATATTTAGCTTTCAGCTGTTCCTTGTCCATTTGCGTGAATTCCGTATGTGCCACGGCAAAGACAAGCGCATCGGCATCCCGTACTTCTTCCATTTTTACAAGCAACGGTTTATAACATTCCGGCACGCCCAACAGATCCGCCTGGGGATCTACCAGTTTTACATCAATGCCATAATCCAGCAGCCCTTTACATACATCCAGAGCCTTAGAATTCCGTACATCCGGACAGTTTTCCTTAAAGGTTACCCCGTACAGGTACACCCGCGCCCCTTTTACTTTCAGGTCTGCATCAATGAGGCAGCGTACCGTCGAACGGACAACAAAACGCGCCATTACGTTATTGATGCGACGTCCCGCTCGGATGATTTCCGAAGTATATCCTTCCCGCTGCGCTTCATACAGAAAATAGTAGGGATCCACACCGATGCAGTGTCCCCCCACCAGACCGGGCCGGAACCCCAATGCGTTCCATTTCGTGTTCATGGCATTGATGACCTGGTTCGTATCAATTTTCATCTGATGAAAGGCGAGCGACAACTCATTCATAAACGCAATATTAATATCCCGCTGGGCATTTTCAACCAGTTTGGCCGCTTCGGCAACTTTTATAGATTCAGCTTTGTACACACCGGCCTTAATGATCAGGCTGTAAATTTCGGCTACATTATCAAGTGTTTCTTCATCCATGCCGGAGACGATCTTCAGAATATTAAACACCCGATGCTCTTTATCACCCGGATTGATTCGTTCAGGCGAATATGCTACCTTAAAATCCTGTCCGCACACCAACCCGGATTCTTTTGCGATGATAGGGGCGCAGATATTCTCCGTCACCCCCGGATAAACCGTTGATTCATAGCAGACGATTGTTCCGCCTCCGGAAATGTTCCGGCCAACTATCTCACTGGCCCCTGTAACCGGAGTCAAATCAGGCAGATTATCTTCCGTAACCGGCGTCGGTACAGCCACAATAATCACTGCAGCTTCTTTTAATGCGGAAGGGTCGTCGGTAAACAGCAAAGATGTGGAACGGACGGCTTCATCTCCGACCTCCTGCGTCGGATCAATTCCCTTTTTGTATAAAGCCAGTTTTTCTTTGTTGATATCAAACCCAATCGTAGGAACCTTCTTAGCAAACTCGATAGCTAATGGCAATCCGACATATCCCAGTCCTACTACCGCAATCTTTTTATTATTCTTTTGAATTGCTTCCAGTGTTTTCATGGTAATCACTCTTCTTCATGATAAATTATTTACTTCTGATACTGTATTTATATTATCGAACATGCAATGTTTCATCGGTATGACATTCAATGCGTCAGCTGTTAGAAATAACAGGTCACATCCGTCCACCACGTTCGTCCTTTATTTCCTGTTGTCAGTTCTCGGAGAACATAGTATTCCATATTCAGCACCACATTGGGGAACAGCGTGCGATGGTACATCACCCCAGGCCCCCGGTAACCGTCCATATTATCCGCCAATCCTGTCATAGTATGCGCAATATAAGTACCTCTGGGCTGATAGTAATATTTAAAGTCAAGCTGATCCGTTCCCGGTTTCCAGGATTCTACTTTCCCTATGGAAACCGTTCCTACAAAACCATGTTTTTTCCCATCTTTATCCCCCAGATCCGAACCGATGTACATCGCCCCCAGTCCCAGATCTTTTGCAACGCGGTAATTGTAAAATGCATGCCAAATCCATCGTTCTTCATTTCCCCAGTTATCATCACTAAAATGATGCAGACCGCCGCCATATGTCGCAGCTCCCGCAGTCATTGATGCAGTTCCGCTTACCATCTTACTGTGAGATTTTGTTCGCGCCGCCGTCAGCTCATAATTGACCGGGCTTCCAAAATTTGCAGTGGCTCCGGCAACCGAAGAGTCAAATATATTTCCTTCGCCAAGCATATAACCGTACCATCCGGCTGTTACCACCGTATCGCCGGTGATGCCGCGAACGTAAAACCGTTTGTCCTCCAACCAGTCGTCATCTCCGTGCTGATGCAGGAAATGTTTGTTAGCTTCTACCATACCAAATGCATGCCAGTCGTCGTTGATACGCGCTTCCAGAAACAGTCTTGCCCGTAAGCGACTGTCGTTCCAATCCCATTTTTTATTTCCGCCGTGTTTGACGTAATTGTAACGCAATTCTGCACTGATTTTATATTTCCGATTTTCATCACGCTTCAGATCTCCGGCTTCAGAAGATACCGATAAGTCATCCATCAGGGATTCCTGTCCCATCCCCATATTTTTCAATTCCTGGTTCAGGATATCTTTCACCACCAAAGTTTCCCTATATCCAGTCAGCCGATAGTTTCGATTTCCGTCCACCAGACCATTCTCATCCATCCCAATCCGCTTGATTGCCTGCAACGCCAGCACTGCCATCTCATGCCTGTCAAAATTTGCTTCCCTTACATTGCGGCACCCGGCCGGAAGTTTCACCAGTCCATAGTCAGCCAGCCTCTGCATAGCAATGTATGTCTCCGGTGGCATCGGCTGGACTTCCGTATTCTGTCTGTCATGCTTTACCGCTGCAGACGTTGTGATAGTAACGTTACACAGTATTGCCAGCAATACCAATGAAACCGACAGTGTCCTTTTCATCCATCAATACCTCAGACTTTATGTCATTCATTAAACTAAGCCAAAAAGTACATTTAAATTTTGCATTTTCCTGATTATTTGCTATTAATAGTATTATTTTGCTATCAGTAGTATTATATCATATAATTGTCACAAAGTCTTCACAATTTTACGCACGTTAGACTTGTTGATAAAAATAACCATGATGTTTTACACCATGGTTATCTTTAAAAACTGTTATTAACTTTTTGCTTCCGTCTGCAATTTAATCTGCATTGATCGGAACTTCATCCGCACTCACATCCGCAAGGTATTTCACCTTTACGTCGCGGTAACGGCTCATACCGGTACCCGCAGGAATCAGTTTGCCAATGATGACATTTTCCTTCAGGCCCAACAGCGGATCCACTTTGCCTTTGATAGCTGCATCTGTCAGCACACGGGTCGTTTCCTGGAAAGATGCGGCCGACAGGAAGGAATCAGTGGCCAAAGAAGCTTTGGTAATACCCAGAAGGATCGGTTTGCCGCTGGCAGGTTCTTTGCCTGCTGCTACCGCAAGGGCATTCTGTTCATTAAATTCCCCTACGTCAATATATTCGCCCGGCAGCATGGAAGTGTCGCCTGCTTCTTCGATACGGATCTTCCGCATCATCTGGCGGACCATTACCTCAATGTGCTTATCATTGATGCCTACGCCCTGAGACTTATAAACGCTGAGCACCTGCTGCACAATATAGCGCTGCGTTGCCTGCGGTCCCAGAATACGAAGGATATCGTGCGGATTCAGGGAACCTTCGGTCAGGCGGTCCCCGATCTTCACTTCGTCACCTTCATTAACTGACAGCTTGGCGCCGTACGGAATAACATAGTTCTGTTCTACCACTTCATCTTCCGGATTTCCGGTAATCACAACCTTACGCTGCTTCTGTCCGGCTTCTTCCACAATATGGACCGTTCCGGCATTTTCAGCAAGAATGCCCGGATGTTTCGGTTTACGGGCTTCAAACAGTTCTTCAACACGGGGAAGACCCTGTGTGATNNAACGTACGCATGGTCAGCTGCGTACCCGGTTCGCCGATGGCCTGTGCTGCAATCGTGCCGACAGCTTCGCCCACATCAACGTTGTGGTCGGTTGCCAGATTCCGTCCGTAACACTTGCGGCATACGCCAAATTTGGATTTACAGGTCAGTACGGTACGGATCTTGACCTTGTCACGCATAGCCGCAATGACATCCGCCATAGCTTCAGTAATGTATTCATTGATATGGAACAGCAAGTTGCCCTTTTCATCCACCACATCTTCTGCCAGCGTCCGGCCGATGATCCGGTCATGCAGGGATTCGATCTCCGTTCCGTTTTCTGTGATGGCTTCGATTTCGATTCCGTCAATTTCATTATGGCGGACAGAAATCTCTTCCACCGTACCATCTTTCAGGATGCGGTCGATATCGCTTTCCGTCAGTTCATCACCAGCATGGACAAGGACTTCGCCGTCAGCGTTTGTAATATCTTCCGAAACCTCTTTATTGACAAACTGCAGCATCAGCATTTCCTTGATCTTGCCGACCGCAAACTCTTCCGGAATATTGATGGCCACTTCTTCGCGTTCTTCACCAATGTTACCGGCGTCGTCCGAAACATACAGGCTGATCGTAGTCACGTTCGCATCCATCAAGCGTTTGTACACGTCGTTGGTGATAATGGTATCAGATTCTGCAATCGGGGTGCCTGTCGTTTCATCGATAATGGTAGAGGCCAGCGTGCGTCCCAGCACTTTGGCCCGGATCTTCTTGGCGCTTACGCCCAATTCCGCCTTGCACAACCGTTTCCGTTCTTTGGTCAGGTTGCAGGTATGAATATCACAGTCGTCCTCGCGAACGATTACATCCTGCGCAACGTCTACCAGACGGCGGGTCAGGTAACCGGAGTCTGCCGTACGCAGCGCGGTATCAGCCAGACCTTTACGGGCGCCGTGACTGGAAATGAAGTATTCCAAAATCGTCAGGCCTTCGCGGAAGTTCGCCTTTACAGGACGGTCAATGATACGACCGGAAGGATCCGCCATCAGTCCGCGCATGCCGGCCAGCTGTTTAATCTGGTCAATGCTGCCGCGGGCGCCGGAATCCGCCATCATGGCAATTGGATTAAATTTATCTGCAGTATTTGCATCTTTCAACAGTTCAGCCACATCATCCGTAGCCTTATTCCAGATATCAACTACTTTTTTGTAGCGTTCGTCATCGGTCATCAGGCCGCGGCGATACATAGCTTCCGTCCGGTCAACCAGTTTTTCGGAAGCCTGGATGATCTCGTATTTGCCCTGAGGCACATGGATATCGGAAACCGCAATGGAAATACCGGACTGGCAGGCATTGTCGTACCCCATCTTCTTGACGATATCCAGCACGTTGGCCGTACCCAGATTCCCATACATCTTGTGGGCTTTGGCAACCAGTTTGCCCAGTTCCTTTTTGGTGATGAGCTGACCAAGATGCCAGTACTCTTCACCGGTCTCCTCGTCTTTCTTTTTGCTGAAGAAGCGTAATTCTTTCGGCAACGCTTCATTATACATAGCATTCCCGATAGTAGTATCGACCAGGCTCATACCTTCTGTACGGGTCTCGCCTACGATATCTTTATTGGGAATCAAGATCTTGATCCGGGCCTGCAGATCCAGATATTTATGGTAGTAAGCCATCAGGGCTTCATGCAGGCTGCTGTAACGGTTTCCTTCGCCCTTAGCGCCGGGCTTTTCAATGGTCATGTAATAGGCGCCCAGCACCATATCCTGCGTCGGTACCGCAACCGGCTTGCCGTCTTTCGGCGCCAGGATATTGTTGACAGACATCATCATCAGGCGGGCCTCTGCCTGAGCTTCCACAGAAAGCGGCAGATGCACGGCCATCTGGTCTCCGTCAAAGTCCGCATTGTAAGCGGTGCATACCAGCGGATGCAGTGTAATGGCGCGGCCTTCTGTCAGGACAGGCTCAAAAGCCTGGATGCCCAGACGATGCAGCGTCGGTGCACGGTTCAACAGCACCGGATGTTCTTTGATGACTTCTTCCAGCACATCCCAGACTTCCGGAGTCGCGCGTTCCACCATGCGTTTTGCAGCGCGGATATTCAGGCCGGGATCGTTATCCTGCAGCCGTTTCATTACAAAAGGTTTGAACAGTTCCAGCGCCATTTCCTTTGGCAGGCCGCACTGGTGCATCTTCATTTCAGGTCCTACTACGATAACGGAACGACCGGAATAGTCGACGCGCTTACCAAGCAGGTTCTGACGGAACCGGCCCTGTTTTCCTTTCAGCATGTCGGACAGGGATTTCAGCGGACGGTTTCCGGGTCCCACGATCGGACGGCCGCGACGGCCATTATCGATCAGCGCATCTACTGCTTCCTGCAGCATGCGTTTTTCATTCCGTACAATAATATCCGGCGCATGCAGTTCCAGCAACCGTTTCAGACGATTGTTACGGTTGATGACGCGACGGTACAGGTCGTTCAGGTCGCTGGTCGCAAAACGTCCTCCGTCTAACTGTACCATGGGACGAAGGTCAGGCGGGATGACCGGAACCACGTCCAGAATCATCCAGGACGGCTTGTTTCCGGATTTCTGGAATGCTTCCGCAACTTCCAGACGGCGAACAATACGGACCTTTTTCTGACCGGTAGCGCCTTTCAGTTCTTCACGCAGTTCTGTTACCAGCGCAGGGATATCAATCTCTTCCAGCAACTCCTTGACAGCAGAAGCGCCCATTTCCGCACGGAACGTATCGCCGTATTTATCCCGGGCGCTGAGATATTCCGCTTCTGTCAGAAGCTGTTTTTTCTGCAGCGGTGTTTCGCCGGGATCCAGAACGATGTAATTTACGAAATACAGAACGCGTTCCAGGCTGCGGGGGGATATGTCCAGGATCAGGCCCATCCGGCTGGGAATTCCTTTGAAATACCAAATATGGGAGACCGGCGCAGCCAGTTCAATATGCCCCATCCTGTCGCGACGGACTTTGGACCGGGTCACTTCAACGCCGCACTTATCGCATACGATTCCTTTATAACGAATCCGTTTGAATTTGCCGCAGTGACATTCCCAGTCTTTAATAGGACCAAAGATTCTTTCACAGAACAGTCCGTCTGTTTCGGGTTTTAACGTTCTGTAGTTAATTGTTTCGGGCTTCTTAACCTCTCCATGAGACCAGGACCGGATCAGTTCCGGTGAAGCAAGCCCTATGCGCATTGAATTAAAATTATTAACGTCTAACAAGAACCCTTCGCTCCCTTCTTAGTCTAAATCACCGGCAGGATCGGCCGGATTTTCCAGATCGACTTCGCTGAAGTTGCCTAAATCAGCGATCTGATCCTGTTCTTCTTCCTGTTCCGTGCCGTTGTATACTTCGTCTTCGTTATAGGCAGTAGATTCTTTCTGTACTTCTTCCGCAATGACCGGGGAATCACCCTGCATTTCGGCCTGGGTTTCCGCTGAAACCTCCATCGCCTCATCCTCTTCGTCCTGCAGGGAGATATCTTCACCGTCTTCATCCAGTACCCGGATATCCAGCCCGATACTCTGCAGTTCCTTGACAAGCACTTTAAAGGATTCGGGAACGCCCGGTTCCGGGATATTTTCGCCTTTGACGATGGATTCATAGGTTTTGACACGCCCTACCACATCGTCGGATTTTACAGTCAGAATCTCCTGCAAGGTGTATGCGGCGCCGTATGCTTCCAGCGCCCAGACTTCCATTTCGCCGAAACGCTGGCCGCCGAACTGCGCCTTGCCGCCCAGCGGCTGCTGGGTAACCAGGGAGTACGGGCCGGTGGAACGGGCATGGATCTTGTCATCAACCAGATGATGCAGCTTCAGCATGTATACGCAGCCTACCGTTACCGGATTGGCAAAAGGCTCGCCCGTACGCCCGTCGTACAAAACGGTTTTACCGGACGGATCCACGCCGGACAGGCTGACCATGTTCTGCAGGTCTTCCTCGCTTGCACTGTCGAATACCGGAACTGCCATCTTCACCGCGCTCAGTTTTTCATTGCCTGCGTAGCCGATATCTGTCAGCTTGGGCATACCGTACTTTTTATACTCATATCCCGTTGCTTTCAGCTTGTCAGCCAACCCTTTTTCTTTACACTGGATCTTCATACCCAGAGCCAGCGCCGCCCATCCCAGATGGGTCTCCAGAATCTGGCCGATGTTCATTCGGGATGGAACGCCTAACGGGTTCAGCACGATCTGGACCGGTTCGCCATTGGGCAGGAACGGCATGTCTTCCCGCGGCAAAATGCGGGAAACGACGCCTTTATTACCGTGACGGCCGGACATCTTGTCACCTGCGCGGATCTTACGTTTCTGCGCAATATGGATGCGTACCTGCTCATTTACTCCCGGCGGCAGTTCGTCTCCGTTTTCACGGGTAAATACCTTAACGCTTACAATAATACCGGTTTCGCCGTGCGGAACGCGGAGTGAACTGTCTCGTTCTTCCCGTGCCTTTTCATTAAATACAGCCCTCACCAGACGTTCTTCCGCGGACAGTTCAGTTTCGCCTTTCGGCGTTACTTTTCCTACCAGGATATCGCCCGGGCGTACTTCTGCGCCGATGCGGATAATACCGCGTTCGTCCAGATCTTTACGGGCAGCATCCGAAACATTGGGGATATCCCGTGTGATCTGTTCCGGTCCCAGCTTGGTATCGCGGGAATCACAATTATATTCTTCAATATGTATGGAAGTGTATGTATCGTTCTTGACCAGATCTTCAGACAGCAGCACCGCGTCTTCGTAGTTATAGCCTTCCCAAGGCATATAGGCTACGATCACGTTATGGCCCAGCGCCAATTCGCCGCGGTCGGTTGCGGGACCGTCCGCCAGTACCTGTCCCGCTTTTACCTTATCGCCTTTAAAGACGATGGGTTTTTGATTGACGCAGGTACTCTGGTTGGAACGTTTGAACTTCAGTACTTCATATTCGTCAATATCGCCGTTTTCCGTACGTACCTGGATCACGTCGCCGGTTACGCGGATGACTTCGCCCGCATGTTTGGCAAGGATACAGTTACCGGAGTCGGTCGCTACTTTATATTCCATACCGGTCCCTACGACAGGCGCCTGCGGAGTCAGCAGGGGCACTGCCTGACGCTGCATGTTGGCGCCCATCAATGCGCGGTTGGCATCATCGTGTTCCAGGAACGGGATCAGCGCAGTGGCAATGGAAACAACCTGTTTCGGCGATACGTCCATGAAATCCGCCAGTTCCGGACGGATACTCAGAACGTCGTTTTTACGGCGGGCCGTTACACGTTCGCCCAGGAAATAACCGTCGTCATCCAACGGTTCGTTGGCCTGCGCCACGATATATCTGTCTTCCTCATCCGCCGGCAGATACACAATTTCATTGGTAACGCGCTTATGTTCTTTATCAACTTTACGGTACGGCGTTTCAATAAAGCCGAACTGATTGATTACGGCATACGTAGATAAAGAACCAATCAGACCGATGTTCGGACCTTCAGGGGTCTCGATGGGGCACATACGCCCGTAATGGGAGTTGTGAACGTCGCGGACTTCGTAACCGGCGCGTTCTCTGGACAAACCGCCGGGTCCCAGCGCCGACAGACGGCGTTTATGCGTCAGCTCCGCCAGCGGGTTGTTCTGGTCCATGAACTGGGACAGCTGGCTGCTGCCAAAGAATTCCTTAATGGCTGCAACTACAGGGCGGATATTGATCAGCGCCTGCGGCGTGATTACATCCACATCCTGGATCGTCATACGTTCTTTTACCACACGTTCCATACGGGCCAGGCCGATACGGAACTGATTCTGCAGAAGCTCGCCTACGCAACGGACGCGGCGATTGCCCAGATGATCGATATCGTCTTTTTCCCCATGCCCGTCCATCACGTTCAGCAGATAGCCAAACGACGCAAGGACATCTTCTTTTGTTATGGTCCGGTAGGTTTCGGAAATGCCGGAAGTGAAAATAATACGCAGCACTTTACCGCTTAACTCTTTAATCTTAATCTGATAAACGCCGTATTCCTTATAGATTCCGCTCTCTTCAACTTTTTCCAGCGCTTCGGCATTCATCAGGGTTCCTTCCGGCAGAATTACTTCGCCGGTTTCCTTATCCACCAGCGGCTCTGCCAGCACGCATCCCTGCAGACGGTTGCGCCATCCCAATTTCTTATTTAATTTATAACGGCCTACATACGCCAGATCATACCGTTTGGAGTCAAAGAAAGTCTGCTCAATGAGCTGTTTTGCATTTTCAAATGCAGGCGGTTCGCCGGGTCGCAGCTTCTTATACAGCTCGATCATAGCCTCTTCGCAGTTGGTCGTGCTGTCTTTTTCAAGAGTTGCTTTTACCGCTTCGATGATTTCCGTTCCCTCTTCCGTACGGTTTTCAATCTGGGTATCGCCAAAGAATTCCAGAATGGCGTCATTGGTCTCCAGACCCATAGCGCGAAGCAGTACCGTTGCAGGGACCTTGCGCGTGCGGTCCACACGGGCATAGATCACATGATTCAGGTCTGTCTCAAATTCGATCCATGCGCCGCGGTTCGGGATCACCGTAGTGCCATACAGGAAAATAGCGCTGGGATCCATGATCTTATCATAGTAGACGCCGGGCGAACGAACCAGCTGGCTGACAATGACGCGTTCTGCGCCATTGATCACAAAAGTGCCGGTAGAGGTCATTAACGGGAAATCGCCCATGAACACGCGGGACTCTTTAATTTCCCCTGTATCTTTATATAAAAGACGCACATTGACATTCAACGGAGCGGAATAGGATGCATCCCGTTCTTTGCATTCTTCGATGGTGTATTTGGGCTCCCCGATTTCGAAGCTCAGAAAAGACAGTTCCAAGTTCCCGTTAAAGTCTTTAATGGGGGAAATATCGTGGAAAATCTCATTTAGCCCTTCGTTCATGAACCACTCATATGATTTCCTTTGCAGGTCAATCAAATGAGGCATTGGCAGAACTTCTTTGATCTTACCAAAGCTGTACCGGGTTCTGTCACCTGTTTGAACCGGTTTAAACATGTAGGTTTTCACTCCTTGTCATATGATGTCAGGCAATACAAAACCAAGTACGTTGTACATAGCCAAAAAAAACAAGGCTCTTACCGCAAGATTACCCTGTTATTTTCTCCAGACGAACGTACTTCATCCCTACGATATGGCGGCCGACGTGAACCACTACACTGTCTGACCGTTGTAGACAAGCCTGCAATTACTTCTTGGTTTTTAATCAAAAGCATAATTGTGGTAAATAATGATACCACAAGTCCCCCAGAATTGTCAACCCTGAATTCGCAAAGAAAAAAGCCGGCCCCGTAACGGACCGGCTTTCGGATTACTATAAAGAATTACTTCAGTTCAACAGTTGCGCCAGCAGCTTCCAGTTTTGCTTTAGCTTCGTCAGCGTCAGCTTTGGAAACTTTCTCTTTAACAGCTTTCGGAGCGCCGTCAACCAGGGCTTTGGCTTCTTTCAGGCCCAGGCCGGTGATTTCGCGAACAGCTTTGATAACGTTGATCTTGCCAGCGCCAGCTTCTTTCAGGATTACGTCGAATTCGGTCTGTTCTTCAGCAGCAGCGGCAGCAGCCGGAGCAGCGCCAACAGCAGCAACAGCTACCGGAGCAGCAGCGGAAACGCCAAATTTTTCTTCCAGAGCTTTTACCAGTTCTGCCAGTTCCAATACGGACATTTTCTCAATAGCTTCAATAATCTGATCTTTGTTCATTATAATTTCCTCCATTAATTTTAATAATTTAAATTTTTAATACGTCAACCACATTTTATGCGGATTGTTTTTCTTTCTGTTCGCGAATAGCATCCAATGCATATACGATCTTTGCCACGGTTCCGTTGAGTGTACGAACCAAACCGGAGATCGGAGCATTCAGGCTGCCAAGCATTTTTGCAACCAGTACTTCTTTCGGCGGCAGTTCTGCCACAGCTTTAACTTCATCAACAGATACGACTTTGCCTTCTACAACGCCGGCTTTCAGTTCCATCTTTTTGTGATCTTTCATAAAATCACAAATGACTTTGCAGGCAACGACTGCATCTTCCGAAGAAGAGCAGATAGCCGTGTTCTTTTCCAGCACGGGAACCAGTTTCTCCAGGCCGTGTTCTTTAGCTGCCAGCGCAATCAGCGTATTTTTATATACGGTATAAGTTGCGCCCGCTTCACGGACTTTGCGGCGAAGTTCAGTATCTTCTGCTACAGTCAGCCCGTTGAAATCGACTAACACAGCGCTTTTAGCTTCGTCAAACATCTTGTTGATCTCAGCCAGCTGAATCTGCTTCTGTTCTTTTGTCTTCAATGTGTTGCACCTCCTTCTTTTTATATTTTGACTTACTTTTTATAAATCAAAAAGACCTCTCGGCCGAAACTGCCAGAGGTCGTGAAGGGCTTAACCATCTATCTTCAACGTCTCCAGCCTCGGCAGGCGTACTCAGTTCGTACTTGCGCTTTCGCACCTGCTGTCTGTGGCCCGATTATCTTCTGATTTAAATGTTGTTTCCGGATTATTTTGCGCTGTCTGCTTTGAGAACATCAATTTTGATGCCAGGGCCCATCGTGGTGGATAAGGTAACAGACTTAATGTACTGTCCTTTTGCTCCGGACGGTTTTACCTTGATCAAAGTAGTAACTAATGCAATGTAGTTATCCAGAAGCGCTTCTTCCGAGAAAGAAGACTTTCCGATCATAGCCTGTACGTTGCCGGCTTTATCAGCACGGTATTCAACTTTACCTGCTTTGATCTCGTTGATTGCTTTGGCAACATCCATGGTCACCGTGCCAACCTTCGGGTTAGGCATCAGGCCTTTCGGGCCCAGCAGTTTACCAAGACGGCCAACCTTGCCCATCATGTTCGGGGTTGCAACGCAGACTTCAAAGTCAAACCAGCCGCCCTGAATCTTGGCTACCATATCGTCTCCGCCAACATAATCCGCGCCTGCTGCTTTTGCTTCTTCAGCCTTAGCGCCTTCCGCAAAAACCAGCACCTTTTTGGATTTGCCGGTTCCGTGCGGCAGTACCATAGCGCCGCGAACCTGCTGGTCAGCGTACTTCGGATTGATGCCCAGACGGAAAGATACGTCGATGGAGCTGTCAAATTTGGTGATAACGGTTTTCTTAACCAGTTCTACCGCTTCTTTCGGAGAATAGAACTTGTTCTCATCAATCAGTTTTAAAACGTCAACATACTTTTTGCCATGCTTTTTAGCCATTATAAAATCCTCCCTGTGGTATTAGCGGCTTGCGCCTCCCACTTCTTAGCCTGACTGCGGTCAGTCAGTAATTACGATACCCATGCTGCGGGCAGTGCCTTCAATCATACGGGTTGCTGCTTCCACATCCGCTGCATTTAGATCCTGCATCTTGCTCTGGGCAATTTCGCGGGCTTTATCGCGGCTCAGGGTAGCGACTTTCTTCTTGTTCGGTTCACCGGACGCTTTTTCCAGACCTGCAGCTTTCTTCAGCAATACTGCGGCGGGCGGGGTCTTGGTGATAAACGTAAAGGAACGGTCTTCAAATACAGTAATCTCAACAGGAATGATCAGGCCAACCTGCTGTGCGGTACGGGCATTGAAGTCCTTTACGAAAGCCATAATGTTAACGCCAGCCTGACCCAGTGCAGGGCCAACCGGAGGTGCCGGAGTAGCTTTACCGCCAGGAACCTGTAACTTTACAACCTTAGCAACTTTCTTTGCCATGTTTCTTACACCTCCTTATCATTCAATTTCTTCCACTTGGGTATAATCAATATCAACAGGGGTTTCGCGACCGAACATATCGACCAGCACTTTTAGCTTGCCGCGTTCTGCGTCAATTGCCGAAACAATGCCTTCAAAATTGGCAAAAGGACCGGTCTTCAGGCGAACTCTCTGCTGTAATTGCAAATAAATCTGCGGTCTCGGCCTGGGCTGAATCATCTCTTCGCCCTCTTCCTGAACTTCCTGCCCGTTTGCACTGGCAGCCAGGATACGTCTGACCTCTTCATCCGACAACGGGACAGGTTGTTTGTTATCGGGACCTACAAAGCCCGTAACGCCAGGCGTATTCCGAACCACATACCAGGTACGATCGTCAATGATCATCTCCACCAGTACATATCCGGGGAATACCTTGCGGGTCACAACCCGTTTGTTTCCGTGTTCATCGGCTACAACTTCATTCTCCATGGGGATCATGATATGAAAGATCTTATCGCTCAGCCCCAGAGAATCAACCTTACGTTCCAGATTTGTACTGACCTTATTCTCATAACCGGAATAAGTATGGATGACATACCAATGCCGTTTACCCTTTTCTAACGTTTCAGCATTTTTGTTTTCGTCCATAATCAGCGGGAGCACGCTCCCTTCCTCCTTATCCCTCTTACCGTAAGATGGTTCTGATCAAAATGGAAAAAATCGAATCCGCGACCCAGATACAAAACGCAACCAAAATAACCGCTACCAATACTACAATAGTATTTAAAAACAGTTCCTGCCGCGTCGGCCAGTCCACTTTCTTCAATTCTTCCTTCGATTCACTGATGAACCCGGTAATCTTCCCCACCGTACTTGTTTCGTTTGTCGAAGCAGTTTCCGGAACGGTCATATTTCCACATCCTTGCTATGTGAGCACTTCAAAATCCAAACTTATTTTGTTTCTTTATGAGCAGTGTGTTTCTTGCAGAATTTGCAATACTTTTTAATCTCAATACGATCAGGATCGTTCTTTTTGTTTTTATTGGTCTGATAGTTTCTCTGCTTGCATTCCGTGCAGGCCAATGTAATCAACGTACGCATTCTTGCCACCTCTTTCGAACTATAAAATACAGTAAACTAAATGTCACTAAACGATAATACCACAGTTACCTGTTTCTGTCAATAAATTTACAGAATTTCAGACAGAATCCTTCCGATACCCTCCGGCGCCGGGAAAGTGCAAAAGATAAAAAAACCCACACAAGTTATCTTGTATGAGTTCCTTTACTAAATAAATGGTGGCGGCACACGGATTTGAACCGCGGACACAGCGGGTATGAACCGCTTGCTCTAGCCAACTGAGCTATGCCGCCATAATTTAATGGAGCTGATGACCAGGATTGAACTGGTGACCTCATCCTTACCAAGGATGCGCTCTACCATCTGAGCTACATCAGCGTCATTGCAATATGGTTGCGGGGGCCGGACTTGAACCAGCGACCTTCGGGTTATGAGCCCGACGAGCTACCAACTGCTCCACCCCGCGATAAAAATGGTGGAGAGGGTTGGATTCGAACCAACGAAGCGAAACGCGGCAGATTTACAGTCTGCTCCCTTTAGCCACTCGGGAACCTCTCCATTAAAATCTTCTGGAGCTGACAATAGGAATCGAACCTACAACCTACGGTTTACAAAACCGTTGCTCTGCCAATTGAGCTATGTCAGCATATTTCAGTGACAGTAAGTATAATACATGAAACGTAACGGTTTGTCAACTGTTTTTTTATAATTCTTTTTATCTTTTATAAAAATAAGACGCACCCGGTACTCCGGATACGCCTTACGGAATACGGTCATTCCTCATCGCCAAAGCTGATGCCAATCGCTCTGGCGGCTTTGATGATCTCGTTATCTCTGGTCACAGATCTTGGTTCAGCCCCGGCTTCCTGCAACGGAACCGCCACAATGGAATCGTTGCGCAGGGAAACCATGACGTTGCTTTCCCCTTTCAGACAGGCCTCAACCGCTGCCACGCCATAGCGGGTGCAGAGCACGCGGTCAAAAGCGGTAGGCGAACCGCCCCGCTGCAGATATCCCAATATCGTACAACGGGCTTCAATGCCGGTCAGTTCTTCCAGCTCCTGCGCCAGCTTGTTGCCAACGCCGCCCAGGCGCACTGGTTCAAAACTGTTCTTTACAATCCGGGCTACGGTCATTTCCCCGCCTTCAGGTTTAGCGCCTTCCGCAACCACAACAATACTGAACATCTTCCCTTCCTGCTGGCGCTTATAGATCTTCTTTGCAACCGCATCCAGATGATAGGGAATCTCAGGGATCAGGATCACATCCGCTCCGCCTGCCACGCCGGAATGCAAAGCGATCCATCCGGCATACCGGCCCATTACTTCCAAGATCATGATCCGGTGATGGGACTCTGCCGTAGTGTGCAGCCGATCAACCGCTTCTGTTGCTACAGCCATGGCCGTATCAAACCCGAATGTCCGCTCGGTGCAGGGCAGATCATTGTCTATGGTCTTGGGAACGCCGATGACTTTTACGCCGCATTCCCTCGCCAGCTGAGCGCCGATGGACAGACTGCCGTCGCCACCGATTACGATCAGGGTTTCGATACCGCGCCTGATAAGGTTCTTTACGATCGTTTCACTCTCATTTGTATAGGTGATCGAACCGTCTTTTTCCACATGTGCAAACTTAAAGGGGTTATCCCGGTTCGTTGTACCCAACACGGTCCCGCCCCGGGGCAGTATACCGGACACATCTGCATAAGTCAGCAGTTTCATCCGGTCCCGGATCAGACCGTTAAATCCGTTCTCAATCCCATAAATCTGATAACCATGCCCTAACGCGGCTTTTACAACCGCATTCAGGACCGCGTTCAGTCCCGGGCAGTCCCCTCCGCCGGTCAGTACTGCCAGCGTACCTTTCACATTAATCATATAGTTATTGTTCCCCAGCCTCAGTCAACATTCCAGATGGTAAATCCTTCTTCCGGGATCCGGATGGATTCGGTTCCGTCAAACTTATCATAGCACAGCATACCGTCTTTGATATATCCCGGCCATGCAGCCACTAGCACAAATTTCTGTCCTAATTCTTTTAAGAGGGCTGCTACGTCCAAATTAAATACCGGCACAAATAAGGTCTGTAAACGATCTAACAAGATAACGTCAGAATTATAGCTGGCAAGGGATTCCGCCATCATAGCAGGAGCTTTTTCATTTCGCTCTTCCTTCGGTACCGCAAGGAACTCTTCGCTGATCAGCATACGGCAGTCTACATAATCCCATTTTTTGTCTTCCGCCGCTTCACGCAGCACCTTGCTTTTTCCGCTCCCGGGCTTGCCAGTTACAAAGATTACGCCCTTGGTTTCTTTGGCTGCTTCAACAATCTTTACAAATTCTTCTGTCTGGTTCATTTTCATTACCTCCTCAATCTGTTAACAGACTCCTATGATATAAAATGCCGGACATTGTACATTTCATAATATCATTAATAATATATATTCGCTGTCTTCAGATAAAATCCTTTAAAGTTTTTATAATTTATTATATTCCTTTTTTTACGCCGCAATGTGTTTCACTTTTATCATTTTCTTTTTGCGGGCGAGGTTTTCCTCTGATGTTTTCTTTTTGACTCAATCGAAAGGATGCAGGAACATACCGTCTGGATATCCGAATCATCCCCATTGAGTTCCTTGTACTTTTCCACCTTTCTTTTCACACGCTGCAGAGCGTTATCTATGGATTTGATATGCCGGTGCAGTTCTTTTGCCGTCTCCTGATACGATTTGCCGTCCAGATAATTCATGAACACTTCCCATTCCAGATCGCTCAGAACGGTATTCATCTTATTTTTGATATCGGTAAATTCCTCCCTGCGTATGATCATCTCTTCCGGGTTTACGATACGCGTCCCGCCGGACAGTACATCCAGCAGCGTCCGGTCCGAATCCTTTTCAAAGATCGGCTTATTGAGAGATACATATGAATTAAGCGGGATATGCTTCTGACGCGTCGCCGTTTTGACCGCCGTAATAATCTGCCGGGTCACGCACAGTTCCGCAAAAGAGCGGAAAGATGCCTGTTTATCATTTCGAAAATCCCGGATTGCCTTGTATAACCCAATCATGCCTTCCTGCACGATATCTTCTCTTTCCGCGCCGATCAGGAAATAGCTTTTCGCTTTCCCCCGCACGAAATTGCGATATTTATGCAGCAGATATTCCTGCGCCAGCACATTATTGGAAGAATTCGCATATTCTACAATGTCCTCATCTGACATCTTGGCAAATTGGGCATAGGGATCGATGACTCCCTCTTTCATCTATTATGGTCCACCTTTCATTATTTTCCCGGCCGGAAGAACTTCCGACACGCCATCATAATTTAAGGATATACTCATTATACACGACAGGATATCCCAGCGTCAAACAAAACGCAGATTTTCTCCCGCCATTTTTTCAGGCGTAACCACAGGCGCCCGATCGTCACTTGCGCCGCAGCTGTTCCAGATGCACTGCAACCGTATCGCTGATACGTCCGCCTAACTCGCGTCTGCCAGAATTTCCCGGCAGGGCTTCCACCTTTTCTTCGATTTGCTTTTTGGTGCGGTAATACATCTCTCGAAACTCCCGGGCAGAGATGCGGTAGGCGCCGGAACCCAGTACGCTGTCCTGTTCCGCTTTGTCGCTGGTCACTACAAAAACCTTACATCCTTTTCGTGCCGTCTGGTATGTCTGCCTCTCAATCCAGCTGTCGGCAGTCTCATGTTCAGCTGTATATACAACTGTACAGCCGCCGACTGTTTCCGTCGATTCCGGCCCTTTTACATCCATCGCATCAAATACGACAATCGCATCATACCCGTGAAACGCAGCGAATTCCGCCACTTTTCCCGTCAGAATTTCGCGCGCATGTTCCAGATCCTGATCCCTGATACCTGTGAATTCCTGCCAGTTGTTTATGACATTATATCCATCTATCAGATAATACTCTTTCATCTTACACCTTCAGCATGCGCTGCCGTACGACCTCATACATCAAAATCGCACCGGCTGCTGATGCGTTTAGGGAATTCACCCCGCCCTGCATGGGAATGCGGACCAGCATGTCGCAGTTTTCACGGACCAGACGTCCCAATCCTTTTCCTTCGGCGCCAATTACCAACACCACAGGACGGTCAAGATCCGCCTCAAAATGCAGGCGTTCCCCGTCCATATCGGCGCCCACGACCCAAAAGCCCTGTTTTTTCAATGACCGTAATGTCTGGGCAATATTTCCAATCTGCACTACCGGCACATAATTGACCGCTCCGGCCGAAATCTTCGCTACCGTCATATTCAACGGGCAGCTCCTCCGTTTCGGCAAAAGAACGCCGTGCGCTCCGGCTGCGTCCGCGCTGCGGATCAGGGCGCCGACATTCTGGGGATCCTGCAGCTCGTCAAGCAGCAACAGGAAAGGTTTATCAGTTTTTTCATACGCCTGCTCCAATATTTCTTCCAGCGTATGAAACGCTACGGGCGCAGCCAATGCCGCCACTCCCTGATGCCGCACTCCTTCGGCCAGTTTGTCCAGCTTTTCCTCCTGGACGAATTCAACGGGGACAGCCGCTTCCCGGGCAGCAGCAATCAGCCTATCTATACTGCCCCCATGCACGCCGTTCCTGATATAAACCTTATTGACCGGCCGTTTACTTGCCAGCGCTTCCAGCACCGCGTTACGTCCCGCAATAATCTCTTCCGCCATATAACTTACTCCTGAAACAAACCGGCAGCGGTATTGCTGCCGGATATAAAGGGAATATCCCCTGCTTTATGATTCTTCATGCGGCAGGAACAGTTCGGACACATCTTTACCTTCTGCCTGATATGCCTTTACTTTGGGCAGGATACCGCAGCTCATCTTACCTTCTTTACAGGTTCCCTTCGCTACGCAGTCCGGGCCTGCCTTTTCAAACAGGATCGGCGCAACCTTACGGCACTCTACCAGCATTTTCCAGGCAAGCTCCCGAATTTCCCACTGGGCCCGGTTGCAGCAGCGCAGATTGAAGAAGTTGTACAGGGAACGGGCGTTAAAGGTACAGACGATCTTCGTTTCCGCCGAGTTGGGCAATACATAGCGGGCATCTTCGTTGGCAATGCCATAATGGTCCGTCAGGTCATTATACAGATCCTGCAGATCCTGCATACAGGCTTCAAACTTTGCCTTCGCTTCCGGAATCGCTGCCACGGCAGGCGGCATAATGGATTCAAAAGCGTGCTCCTTTACATACCGCTGGGACTGCTGGGAATAGGAAGCGATCCGGTGACGCACCAGCTGGTGTGTCAGAACACGGGAAACTCCTTCGATCGCAAAGGTAAACGTAACATGTTCAATAGGTGAGAAATGGCCCATACGCACTAACATGCGTACCAGCCTGGCCGCATCCTCATCGCTCATTTTTTCCTGCAGTTCCGTCACTCCTACCGGAGAATAGCACAGGCGTGCGCTCAATGCTACGGTTTTATCCGGATCCGGAGTATGTCTCAGTAATACAACATTCATAATGATCCTCTCCTTTTTTAAGTTTATCCGGAATTCGATTCCACTCTTTGCTTCTGTTTCCGGTTTTATAAAATCATACTTTTTTCATTTCCCGGGAAATCAGCTGGAATGCCTGTTCAAGCACTTCTACCAGCCTTGCGTCCCGGTCTGTCAGCAGCAGCCAGCCGCACAGCGCCTCAAAAGCAGTTGCCGCATGATACTCGCTGACGCTGGCGCTTTTGGGCGCCATGGACTTTGCGTTTCGTCCCCGATGAACGATAAACGCCTCTTCTTCCGACAGTCCGGCTTCCATGTCATGCATGGCTTTCGCCTGCATCACTGCCGAGACCATTTTAGCCGCTATGGTATGAATGACCTGGACATGGCTGGAAACTGACAACAGCCGCATCCGGACGTAAAACGTAAAGACACTGTCCCCGATCAGCGCCAGTACGATCGGATTCATCTGATTCGGATCTGGTAACGGCCTGCCTTCTTCCTTGCAAAGGGCCAGCGCCTGTTCTCTTAACTGTTGAAAACGGATAAATTTCACTGTTTTTTCCACCGGGCGCCCTGTGGCGTATCTTCAATTACGATTCCCATTTCGCCCAGCTTATTGCGGATGGCGTCTGCCTGGGCAAAGTTTTTGGCTTTGCGGGCTTCCTGCCGCATATCCAGCAAAAGCTGCATCAGTTCCGCTTCCATTCCGGCTTCGCCGACAGCCGGGGCATCCGCTTCTCCTTCCAGCACGCCAATGATGGAGCAGAATTCCGCAAACACCTTGCTCATCATATCCACTAATTTCCCGTCCGGGGCAATACCTTCGGAATCCACCCGGGCTTTATAGACATTGATCTCTTTCGCCAAGGCAAACATATGGCTGATGGCCAGAGCCGTATTGAAATCATCCCGCATGGCTTCCATGAACTCTTCGCGAAGCTGTTCGATCTTTTTACGAAGCTCCAGGCTTTCTTCCGTGGGTCCGCCGCCGATGATCCTGCGCAACCCGGCCAGGTTCTCTTTGGCAGTACGCAGACGCTGCAGGCTCGCATCCGCCTCTTTCAGTCTTGCATCGCTGAAATCCAACGGACTTCTGTAATGGGTGGACACGATAAAGAAGCGTAAGGTCTCCGGCGCGAAATGAGCCAGGATGTCTTTCACGGTAAAGAAGTTCCCCAGGGACTTGGACATTTTTTCTTCATTTACAGTAATAAACCCATTATGCAGCCAGTAACGGACAAAGGGGTGCACCCCTGTCGCGCCTTCCGACTGGGCGATCTCGTTTTCATGATGGGGGAAGATCAGGTCGCTTCCGCCTCCATGGAAGTCAAAGGAAGAACCCAGATACTTCATGCTCATGGTAGAGCATTCAATATGCCAGCCGGGACGGCCCTTTCCCCAGGGAGAATCCCAGGCCGGTTCACCCGGTTTGGCAGCCTTCCACAGCGCAAAGTCCATGGGGTTCTGCTTCCGGTCGTCAACATCTACCCGGGCGCCTGCCATCATATCATTCAGGTCGCGACCGGACAGGCAGCCGTACCGCTTGAATTTCTCCACACTGTAATATACGTCGCCGTCAACCACATAGGCATAGCCGTTATCAATCAGCGCCTGCACGGTATTGATTATATCCGGAATATGCCGGGATACGCGGGGATAGACCTGCACCCGGCGCACATTCAGTTTATCCATCACTTCAAAATAGGATTCGATATACCGTCCGCAGATATCGCTCCACTGTACGCCTTCTTCATTGGCGGTATTGATGATCTTATCATCCACATCCGTAAAATTCTGGACATGGGTCACATCATAGCCTTCATGCTCCAGAAAACGATGGATCACATCCCAGGTCACAAAGGGCCGGGCATTTCCGATATGGGGATGGTTATAGGGGGTCACGCCGCAGACATAGATGCTCGCTTTTCCGGGATTCATGGGAACAAACTCTTCTTTTCTGCGGGTCATGGTATTATAAACCTTGATTGCCATTCTTTTCACTCCTTTCGCCTGCCATGTTCTGCTTACATGACCTGCGCGCTGATTGCAATATTCCTGTTACCTTGTGAGGACCTGCCTTTTATAATTGGATCCCTGCTTTTGCCAGACTTGCCAAAATGCGTTTTTCCGTACGAGCCAGCCCAAACAGCGGAATCATCTCCGCCAGTTCCGGCCCGTGCTGGTTGCCGGTAAGGGTAACGCGAATGGGCATGTAGACCTGCTGCCCTTTCAGCTTGTTAGCTTTCTGCACTTTCTTAAAGGTGGCCTTCACTGTATCACGGTTCACTTCCGGCAGCGCCTTTAATTCTTCCAGCAGCGCCTTCATTACCATGGGCGCGGTCTCTTCTTTCAATACGGCTGCCGCTTCTTCGTTTTCAAACTCAAATTCATCGCTGAAATACATGGCAACTTTTTCCGGGATCTGGGCGCCATAGTCCACCTGGTTCTGAGCCGTAGCTACGACCTTTTTCAGCCATTCCAGCTGTCCGCCCTCTTCTGTTCCGGTCATGTAACCGGCCTCTTTCATAAAGGGAACTGCCAGTTCCCAGAAGTCTTCCGCAGTCATCTTGCGGATGTGCTGACCGTTAATCCAGTCCAGCTTCTTAAAGTCAAAGACCGCCGGGTTTTTAGCCACGCGATCCAGGGAGAATTCCTGAATCGCTTCTTCCATGGTGAAGATTTCCTTCTCCCCGCTGGGGGCCCAGCCCAGCAACGCCAGGAAGTTGTTCAGGCCTGCCGGGATATAGCCTTTCTGGCGGTAGGCATCCAGGGAGGTGGCGCCATGCCGTTTGCTCATTTTGGTATGATCCGTGCCCAGGATCAGTGAAATATGGCCGAATACTGGCTTTTCAAAGCCCAGTGCGTCATAGACCAGCAACTGCCGCGGCGTATTGGATAAATGCTCCTCTGCCCGGATTACATGGGTCACGTGCATCAGGCTGTCATCAATAACAACAGCATAATTATAGGTAGGAATCCCGTCAGATTTAACAATGACAAAATCCCCGATTCCATTGGAATCGAATTCTACATCGCCGCGGACCAGGTCGTGGACAACGATCTTTTCATTGGGCGGCACACGGAGACGGATGGAAGGCTTGCGGCCTTCCGCCTCATATTTTTCGATCTGCTCCCGGGTCAGGCTTCTGCATTTTCCCATGTACCGGGGCATCTTCCCGTCTTTCAGCAGCGCCTGACGTTCCTCTTCCAGTTCTTCCGGCGTGCAGTAACAGTAATAGGCTTTTCCTTCCGCAAGCAACTGATCTGTATATTTCTTATAGATATCCAGCCGCTCCATCTGGCGGTAGGGGCCGTATGGACCGCCTACGTCAACGCCTTCGTCCCAGTCCAGCCCCAGCCACTTTAAGGCATTTTTAATGTTCTCTTCCGATTCCGGAGTAGAACGTTTGCGATCCGTATCTTCAATACGAAGCACCATCTTTCCGCCCAGCTTTCTGGCCAGCAGCCAGTTAAACAGAGCGCTGCGGGCGCCTCCGATATGGAACGGCCCGGTAGGGCTTGGTGCAAAACGTACGCGAATTTCCTGTGACATTAAGATCCCTCCAAAATTTTGATAGTTTATTATTATTGTTTTTATTCAATATATGCCAACAATCCACTTCATGTATGGAAGCGCCGGTTCATTGGTATAAACGCCTGCCAACACTTTCTTCTGTTCCTGTATTCTCTTTACAGATTTCCGGTTTCAGTTTCTTATCAGGCTGGCTATCGCTTCTGCGGCGATTCCTTCGCCCCGTCCGGTAAATCCCAGTTTTTCCGTAGTAGTCGCCTTTATATTGACTGCGCCGGCATCAACTCCCAAATCCTGCGCTACCGTTTTTTTCATCTGTGGAATAAAAGGCGCCAGCTTCGGACGCTGGGCAATGATGGTCACATCTACATTATTGACCTTCCATCCTTCCGCGTCCAGCAGTTTCACAACCGTTTCCAACAGCATTCGGCTGTCTGCCCCTTTGTAGCGGTCATCCGTATCGGGAAAGTGCTTGCCAATATCTCCCAGAGCAGCGGCTCCCAGCAGCGCATCCATCAGCGCATGCAGCGCCACATCCGCATCACTGTGCCCCAACAGCCCTTTTTCCCAGGGAACGGCAACGCCGCATAAAACCAGCGGCCGGCCCTCTACCAGCGCGTGAACGTCAAATCCGGTCCCTACGCGAAATTGTATCATGTATTTCTCCTTTATGCCAAATCTATTTCCCGGGCAATTCCCCCGCCCCGCCGACCCTGCGTTTTCTCAGTATCTCTTCCGCCAGCAGCAGATCTTCCGGAGTCGTTACCTTGATATTTTCATAAGAGCCTTCCGCCACCGCTACCGGATAACCGGCCGCTTCTGCCAGTGACGCGTCATCGGTTACGGCAAAAGGATGCTCTTTCAGATACGCATAGGCTTTGCGAAGTATGTTCACCTCAAAAATCTGCGGCGTCTGTACAGCACACAGGGAACTCCGTTCCAGTGTTGAGACGACAAACCCGTCCGAATCAGTCACTTTAATCGTATTCTTGACCGGAACAGCGGCAATGGCCGAACCGCACTGCCTGGCCTTTTCCAAGGTCCGAAGGAAAACGTCCCTGCCGGCAAAAGGCCTGGCGCCGTCATGGACGGCTACATAGCCTTCCGTATCTGTCATCAGGGCCAGCCCGTTGGCTACCGAATCCTGCCGTTCTTTTCCGCCGACGGCAACCTTCCATTCTATTGTCGCGAAATGCTCCGGCTGATACCGGTTCATCAAAGCCTCTGTTTCCGAAACTTCCCCGGCTCCCACAACGACAACCGCGTTCCGTACCAGACCGGTTTCTGCCAGCATCTTCATGCACAGTATCAGCAGGGGCATCCCGCCGATACAGGCGAAAGCCTTGTTTTTTCCCAGCCCCAGGCGTTTGCCGACACCGGCTGCCGGTACAATTACTGTCAGGGAGTCTTTCATCTTTCCTCCATATCGTTTACGGCCAGTAGAACCTGGCATATAAGGAAACACTGATTAAATGCGTTTGTACGCTTACCGTGGGCGCAAAACAACCAGCGGTTCCTCAAAGAATGGTTACATCGGATTTCTCGCTACCTTGGCGAAGATCATACGTCCGGCCGAAGTCTGCAGTACCGACGTTACAGCCACTTTGATCTTGTTGCCGATATATTTGCGGCCGCCTTCTACCACGATCATAGTCCCGTCCTGCAGGTATGCGATAGCCTGGCCGTTTTCTTTTCCTTCCCGGAGCAGGTACGCCGTCATCTCCTCGCCGGGAATGACCACCGGCTTCATGGCATTGGCCAGATCGTTGATGTTCAGGATCTGGATTCCCTGTATGGAGGCTACCTTGTTCAGATTAAAATCATTGGTGACGATGACCGAACCCGTATCTCTGGCCAGCGCGATCAGTTTGCTGTCAACATCCTGGAACATATCGTATTCGATATCCTTCACCACGACCACATGGTGGAACATGTCCTGCATCTCCTGGATCAGGTCCAGCCCGCGCCGTCCTTTTGCCCGCTTCAGGTTATCTGAAGAATCGGACAGACGCTGCAGTTCATCCAGCACAAAGTGAGGGACCACCAGATTCCCTTCCAGGAAACCGGTCTTCAGTATATCCGCGATGCGCCCGTCTATGATCACGCTGGTATCCAGCAGCTTATTGCCAGCTGCCAGTTCCGCAGGCATCGCCGCGACATCTACCACCGTGTCTTCCGGCAGCGGTTCTTCGCGGCTCTCAGTTATTTTATCCCCAACGTTCTCTCTGGAACGGGAGCGGTAAAACAGCCCCAGAATATCCTTGCTCTTGTGCAAAGCCACCTTGGCGCCGGTTAGGGCCAGGACCAGGCTCAGCACAATGGGGATATAGGAACCGACAATAGGCAGCCGGGAAAAGGGTGCTCCAATCAGATTCGCCAGAATCAGGCCTACCAGGACGCCGATCAGGGACACGATAATGTCCGCAGACGGCGCTTTGGCCAGCACCGACGCTACCATCTCGGAATATTTCAGCAGGTATTTAATGATGAACGGCGTAATGACCCAGCCAATCCAGCTGAAAAACATGACGCTTAGAATCGCAAAGAGCCAGTGAATGTACGAATAACCCAGCAATCCTTTGGAATGCACGTTATAGCCGATCAGGAATGAAATATGCGGAAGCAGCTGCTCCATAAGAATAAGTCCGGTTACTGTTAAAATGACAGCTATAGCGATAGTGAGTATTCTCCGTAGCATGATTTTCCTCCTTTCTTTCAGAATGTAAGCATGAAACAGATACTATTTACCCATCATACTTATTTTTATATTTTACTACAGATTTTCATTTAATAACAGAGCAAAGGCGATTATTTCACAAAAAAATGCCAGAATTTACATTCCGGCATCTTTGTTATTCAAGGAAACCCTAATCAACTGTATCGCCCTGCCCATATCCAATCGCGGTACGCTTTTAATTTCAGGTTATATTCAACGCGCTGTCAATCCATTTTTCAGCAGCATCAAGACTGCTGTTATTCACAATCATAATCTCGCTGGCCAGTATCTGCCTGGCATTAGCTAACAGGCGCCTTTCCCCTGTCGACAATTTCTTCTGACGATCCTGCCTTTCCAGAATACTAATCACCTCGGCCAAGTCCATCACATCTCCGCTCTTCATCTTATCAATATAAATCGTAAATCGACGATTCCATGTTATGCTCTTATAATTGTTATCAAATTCCGTTTCCAAAACCTTCTTGATGGATTTCAGTTTCGTTTTCGGAATAATCGGACGCAGTCCTACCTTTTCCATGTTACAGAGAGGAATGCGTACTTTCATATTGCCAATAAGCATGGAAAGAACGAGATATTGAGTTGGTTTTTCTTCGTATACCCGCTCTTCAACCGATTCCACCAGCGCAGCGCCGTGCATCGGATATACTACTTTATCCCCAACCGAGAACATGGGGCACCTCCGCTATAGATCACCCGTAATAAATCAAAATTTCAAAAACTTCAATAAACAAAAGTCTGTTAACACGTATATTATAGCATGATTTTTTTGCCCCGTCAAAATTTTTTATTATATATCAGCATAGGAATACTGTCAATATCTTTTTACACCTTCTTTGATGATTTTTTAGACACCGTTAAATCCTGTCACGAAAACATAGCGTGAATCGCTTCTTCTACCGTTTTTACCTTAAGGATAGTTCCCTGAAATCCATCCGGCAGACGCAGCGTTGCAGAGGGTACGATAAAGCGCCGGAACCCGAGTTTGGATGCGTCCAGAATCCGTCGTTCCATGGCCGGGACGCGGCGGACCTCCCCGGTCAGCCCGATTTCACCGAATACCATCATCCCCCGGGGGACGGGGCGGTTTCGATAACTAGATACCAATGCCGCAAGTACCGGAAGATCCGCAGCAGGTTCACTGACCCGGATCCCTCCTACGACATTGATGTACGCGTCATAAGTGCCAAAGTCCATCCCCATCCTGCGTTCCAGCACCGCTATCAGCATGTTGACCCTGTTATAATCAAACCCCACTGCGGTCCTACGGGGCATACCATAGGGCGTTCTTGCCGCCAGTGCCTGGAATTCCAGCATAATGGGGCGGTTCCCCTCCATGCAGCCGCCGATCACGGCGCCAACAGTTTCCGCTTCCCGTTCTTCCAGAAACAACCCCGCCGGGTTAGACACTTCCTCCAATCCGCCCTGCTCCATGGAAAAAATACCGCACTCCTCTGTAGAACCGAAACGGTTCTTTAAAGCACGCAGTACACGGAATGCATAACTGCGGTCCCCCTCAAACTGCAACACCGCATCCACCATGTGTTCCAGCAAACGGGGTCCCGCAATGTTTCCGTCCTTCGTCATATGCCCGATAAGCAGCACCGCGGTTCCTGTGGTTTTTGCATAGCGCAGCAGCCTTGCCGTACATTCCCGAACCTGTCCCACGCTGCCGGCCGCCGTCTCCAGATCGCTGGTATACATGGTCTGGATTGAATCGACCACCAACAGGGATGGCTGTTCCTGTTTCGCCTGCAATAAAATGCCGCCGATCTCCGAAGCCGTCATGATAAGAAGCGAATCGGTGCAATCGCCCAGCCGGGCTGCACGCATGGCGGTCTGTTCTTCAGACTCCTCCCCGGATACATATAACGTTTTGATGTTTTTCTGGCTAAACCGCATAGCCACATCCAACAGGATGGTGGATTTCCCAATTCCGGGATCCCCGCTGAGGAGAATCAGGCTGCCGGGCACAATGCCGCCGCCAAGCACCCTGTCAAACTCACGGATGCCTGTTTCCATCCGCGTCACCGGTTTGGCTGAAACGCTGCTGATGGTCCTGGGCCTGCTGCTTTCTATAAACGAAACGTACCCCTGGTCCCTGGTTTTTGTTTCCATCTGTTCAACCAGCGAATTCCAGCTTCCGCACTCCGGACATTTCCCCAGCCAGGATGATGTTACATAGCCGCATTCCTGGCAGACATAGCTGATCTTAGCTTTTGATTTAGCCACAATTCGTTTCCCCCTGTACAGGCACCATATTTTCTTCCGCACAGGTTTCCTTCATGCGGGTAAAACTGAAGTCGCCGCCGATGACATCGATCATGATCTCATCTCCGTCCGTAAATGTCCGCTCCAGATACAGATCCGCCAGCTTATCCTCAATATCTTTCTGCAGGGCACGGCGCAACGGCCGGGCGCCGTAACGGATATCCATTCCTGTTTCCAGCAGTCTGTCCCTGGCAGCCTGGGTCACGCGCAGCCGCATCCCGGTATCCTGCAGGCGCTTTTGAAGCTCTTCCAGCATTTTGTCAACGATCTGCGCCAGTTCTTTCTTGCCAAGCGGATCAAACACAACGGTTTCATCCAGACGGTTCAGGAATTCCGGACGGAAAATATCCCGGATCCCCTGCAGCACATTCTGTTTCTGACTCATGACCCCGGCCTCGGCCGTCGCCGCAAACCCCAGGCTATGTTTATCGCTCATCAGCTCGGCGCATGCGTTGCTGGTCATCAGAATCACGCAGTTGCGAAAATCAACCGTTACCCCCTGCCCGTCTGTGAGCCGACCATCTTCCATAATCTGCAGCAGCAGGTTAAAGATATCGGGATGGGCTTTTTCGATTTCATCCAGAAGGATGATGGAATACGGACGGTGTTTAACGGCTGAAGTCAGCCGTCCGCCTTCCTCATACCCGACATAGCCGGGAGGAGCGCCGACAAGGCGTGACGCCGTGTGTTTTTCCATATATTCGCTCATATCGAACCGCAGCAGAGCCCGTTCATCTCCAAACAGGTTCTCCGCCAGCGCTTTGGCCAGTTCCGTCTTCCCCACGCCGGTCGGCCCCAGGAACAAAAACGAGCCAACAGGCCTGTGCGGATCTTTCAAACCTGCCCGGGCACGTCGCACAGCCTGGGCCACGGCCTTTACGGCTGCATTCTGCCCGACGATCCGTTCATGCAGCGCATGCTCAAGCTGAAGCAGATTTCCCGATTCTGCCGCGTTCAGCCGCGTCAGCGGGATATTGGTCCAATGGGAAATGATCTGGCGCACCGTATCCGCGTCCACTACCGGATCACCCATCTCACCGGAAAAATCCCTGCTGCTGTGCAGTTTAACCGATGCACAGGCTTCATCCAGAATATCGATCGCCTTATCCGGCAGATTCCGGTCCGGCAGGTACCGGTCAGACAGTTTGACCGCCGCCGCCAGCGCCTCTTCCGTCACACGCACATGATGATACTTTTCATAGCGGTCACATAAATGCTTCAGTATCCGCAATGCGGCATCGGCATCCGGCGCGTCAATACGGATCGGCTGAAAACGCCTCTCCAGCGCCGCATCCTTTTCCACGCTCTTACGGTAATCCTCCAGCGTGGTAGCGCCAATCACGTGCAGTTCCCCTCTGGCCAGCGCGGGCTTGATAATGTTGGCAATATTCATATTTCCGTCGCCGCCGTTCATCAGCATCTGCAGTTCATCCATAAAGAGGATAAGGCGGGGACAATATTTTACGGCTTCAATGATCTTCTGCATCCGCTCTTCCAGTTCTCCCCTGTACTTGGCACCAGCCACAACGGATCCCAGTTCCAGGGAAAAGATGATCTTATCTGCCAGAAAATCGGGAACCTCATGATTTACAATACGCTGCGCAAGCCCTTCTGCCACAGCGGTCTTCCCCACACCTGACTCGCCAATGAGGACCGGGTTGTTTTTGGTCCTGCGGCACAGGATCCGCATCAGGTGTTCCAATTCCTTTTCCCTGCCCAGAACCGGATCCAGCTTGTCCTTCGCTGCCAGTTCATTCAGGTTTCTGCCAAAGCCCTTCAGCAGTTTCAGGGCTTTCTGCAGTTCCGCTTCTGCTTTCTCTTTCTTAGCCTGCGATTTGAACTTATTATTCTCTGGCAAAACATGGGATGCGATAAACTCTTCGTGCATCATCGCCTGCACACGATTCATGCTGATATTGAACCGACCCAGCACACGGGAGGCCACGCAGCCAGCTTCAGCCAACAGCCCCAGAAGCACATGCCCGGAGCTTACCAGATACAATCCGTCCGCATCAGCGAAGGATTTCGCATACTGCATGGCTTGCGACGCTTCTGCTGAATACGATACAGGCGGCGCGTCTTCCACCGTTTTCCTCATCCACGTTTCCAGTTCCCCCAGCAACGTGTACTTGTCTACACCGCAGCGCAACAGCAGATGCGCCGCCTGGCTCGACGGTTCCTGCAGCATTGCCCACAGAATGTGTTCGGTTCCAATCTCTTCCTGTCGGCGCTGAGTCGCGACCCTCCGTGCGGTAGCCAGGATCTTTTCCGCCGCATCTGTATAAAAGTGATTCTTTTGACCATACTCCTCTTCGTAATTCCGTTCCGCCAGTTTCCGCAGCGGCTTAAATATCTCTTCCAGTATGTTGCGGGTCTCTTTTCCGCCCTGGCCCGCCAATACGCCTTCCGCCGCAAATTCACGGGCGCAGGATTCGCAGAGCCATTTGCTTACCCGTTTGTCATTTACCACGCAAACTACGTTTACCGTGGCTTCCCTTTTTCCACAACGTTCACATAACATCAGTATCCTCCTGTCGTCTTTCAGACGCAAAAGTATCTAAGGAAGCGCCGATCAATTCATTTGCACGTCTGTCCGCGCTTCCCTGATTCCTATTTCACTATTACCCTGCCTTTACCATGCGGTCGACTGCTTCGCGCAAGATCCGGCGCTTGTCCCGTTCCGAGACATCCATGATCCCCATGAGGTAATGCAGCAGTTCGTACTCCCTGTCCGTCAGCATCCGGTTCGAATGCCAGTATTGCAAGATCTCCTCAACAGAAGGTTCCTGTTCCTGCTCTTCCACCGGGAGTATGCGGACGATGCGGATAAAACCGCCGCTGCCGCGCCGGGATTCAACCAGATACCCTCTTTCCGGGGTAAACCGAGTGCTCAGCACATAACTGATCTGGGACGGAGCGCACGACAGGCGATCCGCCAGTTCATTCCGCTGCACCAGGACTGTATTCTTGCTGGCAGCCAACAGTTGTCCTACGATAAAGCTCTCAATTGCATCCGCCATATTTTTCATGATCGACCCTGCTTTCTTCATTATTATTTAGGTCATACTCTGGGGTGTTATATTGATATTATATTTGACTTTTTGACTTTACGCAAGTATTGACTTTAAAATTTCACAAAGTCGTCGAATATGGCAGGATTGTGTTTCATATATAACAAATAATACAAAAGTCCTCTGTATTTCCATCTCTTCCAAGATTTCCATGCAGAGGACCTGTTTTTATTCAGTTTTTACTCAACATCCATAAAAGCCGCCATCGCCCGATCCGGGTACCCCACAGACAAAAATCCACGGATACGGAAATTCCTTACCCTTTAGCCAGTTCTGCCTTCATGATCCGCTTATAGGCTTCCACGCCGGGCTGGTCATAGGCGTCCACATCGGCCAGTTCGCCTTCATACGCAATGCTGTACATCAGGAACATCAGAAGCTGCCCGACATAGCGGGGGGCCAGTTCCGGCAGCACATAACGGGCATTCAGCCGCCCGTCTTCTGTCAGCGCGGTCTCATTCGCCGTCAGGGCTGCCTTCAGCAATACATTCATTTCTTTATCTGCATACAGGGCAAACGCTTTTTCCTGCGGGAACGGATTTTTAACGATAATCGGTTCCGCCGGCTTTTCCACTTCCAGGAACTGGATCACCTTGTTACGTTTGCCATCCTGATGCTGTTGCGTCATGGAATGCATGTCCGTCGTTCCTACGGCCACTACCGGAGTGCGTCCGTAATACACCGTCTTCCCATTGCGGTCAGTCCGTTTTCCCAGCGATTCCGCCAACAGCTGCACATACCAGGCGCCCAGGCACTGGAGGGCGTCGCCGTATCCCATCAGAACCTCTATATCAGCGCCCAGCTTCTCCGCAGCCAGATATTTCAGGGAAGCATTCAGCAACGCCGGATTGTCGGCACCTTCTGTAGCCAGGCACAGCTCCGACATCTCCCGAGCGCCTTCTAACAGGGAACGGATATCATATCCCAGCGCCGCGCACATGAGAAGACCGGGATTGCTTAAGATGCAGAACCGGCCGCCAATTCCTTCCGGGATACTGAAAGCGGGCCAGTTATTTTCTTTGGCCAGACGGTACAGAAGGGATGCGTCCTCGTCCAGTCCGGTCACCGCTGTCACGTCTACCGTAAACCATTCCGGGTGGGACTCCATATAACTCAGCAGCGCCGCAAAACTGGTCAGCGGTTCCATGGTCGTACCGGATTTGGAAATGGGAACCAACTGGATATGCAGCGGATGTTTCACATGCTGCGCCTGCAGCGTCAGGGTTCGCATGATTCCCTGCAACGCCGTCCCGTCCACATTATTCCCTGCAAAATAAATCTGGGGATAGCCGTTCCGTTCTTTTTTCGGCAGCTGGTTCCAGTACGGTTTTGTCGCCAGGTCAAAAATCACCTTGTCTCCCAGATAAGAGCCCCCAATGCCGATGAATACCGCTGCATCTACCGAATCCTTCCACGCCGCGCCAAGCTTTTCCAGACGTTCTATGGATTCTTCATCGTTCGGATTTCCCTGTTCCAAATATGCCTGCCTGGGGAAATACACATGCTCCGGCGTCCCATCTTTGGAAAGATGCGCTTTGGAAAACCCTTCGACGCGTATCTTACGTACTGCCACCACAGCCTGCTCCATCGCCGGCTGCAGATCCTTCAGCGCCTTCACGGTTACCCTGCCTTCTCCGATCAGGTTCTGATACCGAAACTGGAATCCGCCTTTCATTCCAATACTGCCTGTCAACTCCATCCTTTTCGCCTCCAAATTTTAGCGGGCCTGCCGGTGTCATCTCAGATTTTCCAGCGAACTGCAGAAAGCCAGTCCCTTTACGGATGACGCGCCCGCCTTTTTTAATGCAGCCGCTGCTGCAGAAAATGTAGTGCCTGTGGTAAATATATCATCCACTAAAATAACAGATTTACCACCGACATCACCAGTAACAGCAAAGCAATCCTTCAGATTCCGCACCCTTTCTTCGGGCTTCAGCCCGTACATGGGAAGCGTCTTTCTGGTGCGGCACAGCACCGGCTTCCATATCCCCCCGAATTCCTTTGCCCGTTCGGAAAACAGTGTGGAAGGAATATCAAAGCCCCGTTTTCGCAAACGGGACGGATCCGTAGGCACGCCGCACCATATGGGACAGCCGGATGATCTTTGCGGCCCGGAAGTTACTGTACAATTATTATAATGTTCGTCATGCAGTGGAAGATTTCCTGCATCTGTTGAAAATTTTATAATAATATTTTGCACAGACACGTCCTGCATAAGCATTTCCACTTCCCCTGCCAGTTGTTTCAGCCGTCTTTGGTCCGAAGCAAACTTGATTTCATGAATCGCCTGCTTTATTTCCCTCTCATAACTGAATACGGATACGCCCCCGTCAAGGAAATCGATGGCGGGGAACGGTCTCATCTGCAAAAACCCCCGGCGACAGTCCCTGCACAGGAAACCGCTCTCAATTTCCACACTGCAGCAGGCACAGCAGCGCGGGAACAATATTTCATCAAGCAAATCCAGGATCAACTCACAACTCTCCATTTTCCTGAAGACGTTCTTTCAGCAACGAATACCGCCGCCGCGTACGGTCATTGGACACCGCCATCTGCAGTGCCGCTTTGGTCCCTACCAGAACGACCTTCCGGCGGGCCCGGGTGACTGCCGTATACAGCAAATTCCGCTGCAGCATGGCGTAATGCCCCGGAACCAGAACCAGTACCACCTGCCCGTACTCGCTGCCCTGGGATTTATGTACGGTCATGGCATAGGCCAGCTGGAGTTCGTCATACTCCCCGTCCTCATACGTTACATATTCCCCGTCCGGGCGGTCCGGATACCACACCCGAAGGGTTTTCCCCGCAACTTCGGCAATCTGTCCGATATCGCCGTTATACACTTCTTTTTCATAATTGTTGCGAATCTGCATCACTTTGTCCCCTAGGCGGAGGACCATACCTCCCGGCTGCGCAATCTCCTGCTTATCCGGCGAGGCAGGATTCACCCGCTCCTGCAGCAGCCGATTCAGATTCTGTACCCCGCAGATACCTTTGTGCATAGGAGACAGAATCTGCAGCACCTGCCAGTTCTGACCGCCAGCAGTCCTGGCGTATAATTCAGTAATATAGGCTGCGGCCTGTTCCTCATCCGCAAATTCCACCATGGAAAAATCGCTGTCTTCCACACATTCCGGCATCATCCCGCGATTGATCCGGTGGGCATTGCGCACGATCGGACTGACCTCTGCCTGCCGGAACACTTCGCGCAGCCGGACCACGGGCATCTTCCCGCTCTGGATCAGGTCCTGCAAAACCGAACCAGCCCCTACCGAAGGAAGCTGGTCCACATCGCCCACAAGAATCAGATGACATCCCAGCGGCAGCGCGTCCAACAGATGATAGAACAGGAAAATATCCAGCATAGAAGCTTCGTCAATAATCACAGCCTGCGTTTCCAGCAGATCGTCGGCATTCTTCCCGAACTCTCCGGTCACATTGTATTCCAAAAGGCGGTGCACCGTCTGCGCCTTTTTACCCGCCGCCGCTTCCAGACGCCGGGCCGCCCGGCCGGTAGGAGCTGCCAGCATCACTTTGCACCCGGCGCGTTCCAGAACAGAAAGGATCCCTTTGATGATCGTTGTCTTACCAGTACCCGGGCCGCCGGTCAAAGCAAACACGCCGAACCGCAGGGAAGACCGAATCGCCTCTTTCTGTGCCTCTGCCAGCTGGAGGCTCGCTTCCCGTTCCCAGCCTTCCATAATCTTTTCTTCATTTACCTTGCCCAGGCTGTCCGGATGGTCCCGCAGTTTCAGCAGCATACGGGCCGTTTCCTTTTCCGCCCGGTACAGATATTCCGGATAGACATAACGCTGCCCGCCCCAATCCTCCGTGCGGATGAGGTCGTGCTTTATCAGATTGCGGAAAACCGCTTCCGCATCCATATATTCAACCTGCAGAATCTGAACGGCATACCGCAGCAGATCATCTTCAGGAACGCAGGTGTGCCCTCCTGTCACAGCCAGATTCAGCGCATACCCGATACCGGCCCTGACGCGCTCTTCGGATGCAGGATCAAAGCCCAAAGACAGAGCGATCCGGTCCGCTGTTTTAAAACCGATACCTTCGATATCTTCTATCAGCCGGTAAGGATTAGCCCTGATCCGGGTTACGGCCGTTGCCCCGTAGGCCAGCTGCAATTTTGCCGCATAACCTCCGCTCACGCCGTGTTCTTCCAGAAACAGCATGATCTCGCGCAAATCCGAAATTTCTCCGTACGCCTTTCCGATGGCTTCCGCCTTTCGGGCTCCGATGCCTGAAATCTCCGTCAGCCGGAACGGTTCCGAATCCAGTATTTCCAGCGTCTGTTTTCCGAAATGAGATACGATCCGGGACGCCATTGTTTTCCCGATTCCTTTCACAGCCCCGCTTGCCAGAAACCGTTCAATCCCTTCTGCCGATCCCGGCCTGACTGACTGATACGATGCAATACGGAACTGCTGTCCGAACCGCGCATGCTGGACCCAACTTCCCATAGCCTTTACCGTTTCACCTAAAAACGGGGCCGGTCCACTGTACACAGCCGTGACCACCCCGCCTGCGGCAACTTTCAGCCGCAACACGCAAAAGCTTCGGTCTTCGCTTTGGAATATGATATTTTCTACAGAACCTTCTAACTGTTCCATGCAGTACCTCAATACAATAGTATAAAATTAAGTATATTATATCATGAACCGGGCAAACCGGCGGGCCGGAAATCCCTTTTGCTGCCACAATTTACATAAAGTTCATAATCTGCGCGCATTTACAGTTTATTTTGACAACAGCAGACGGCTCTGCTATAATCTATGTACGCCGAAGAATCAATACAGGGACTCCGGCTATGCAAACACAAACACAGAACGGGTATAAACTGGTATTACCGGCAGTTTTAAAAGGAGATTCATTTTGAAAACAGGATTACTGATCGCCGCCGATTTGTACGGCTGCGCAGAAGACGCACTGGAACAGGGCGCCGTTAAAGAAAGACTTGAAAAGCTGTCCGCAGACAATCACATGCAAATGCTGCGTATGCAGACAGAACAGGACGATGCAACAGGATACAGCGTCTGCTGCATCTGCAAAGACGGCCATATCATTCTTCATATCGATACGGAAAAGGGCTTCGTCTCCATTGACGGATTCTCTTTCTGCGAGGACGCGGATCCGGAAAAAACGGTTCGGGATCTGTGCGGCTTCTTTTCCCCCGATACCATGAAGCTGACTTACGTTGACCGCGGCAATTACAGCAAGAAAGCAGACATGAAACCAAGACACCGGAACAAAAACCGAAAGATCGCCCAGATGCGGAATATGACAAAACGGTTTGGGAAGTACCTGATGAAACCGAAATCTTTATAACCCAAACAAAAATCAAGACTGGCAGAAATGCCAGTCTTTTTTATCGTCTTTTTTATGGAGATGCTGCTTAAATGAATTCGTACAATGAAAGGAACTCTCGCCGGACAGTTGTTACATAAAAAAAACAGGATGCATCGTATTAAGACGCATCCTGCCGTAAAGCCATCCCACAGATAAAGGTCAGTTCCCTCGATAACTCATAAAGGAATACTTGCCGTACTGTACAATGCAGCTCCATAATACAGTTCCCTTGCGGATATCCAGCTTTTCAATATTGTTGATCATGGCTCCGCCGGAAACCGGAAGGTAATCGCCATTGTAAACGACATGATGAATATAGTAAAGATCCGACTGTTTCAGGTCAAACTCAACCATTCCCTTTTCATCGGAGACCGCTTCCAGATCCTGCCCCTTGGTCGTATTATAGATCATCGTAACGCCCGGCAACGGCTGCTTTTCCCTGGTCATAAACAAATATACCAGTTTGGCAGTACCCTGCTTACGCATGGCCTGCGCTTCTTTCAGGTAATGGTTCTTATACGGATTCTCATCACTGGGAGCCGCAAAAGCAACGGCAGACAGCATGGTCATCAGTACGGTCAGAACGGACAACAAAAATAAGGATACCTTTTTCATAGAAAGACCCTCCAACATCAAATTAATAACATGCCAAAAATACCCTGCGAATCGTATTATAACACAAAATCAGCAAAAGGTCACAACGAAATTGGAACTTCGCTTTTTTTACTCCTCAATTTCCCCCAGGATCACCTCATCCATCCTGCCTTCCTCTTCCAGCGCCACTTCAATGGTCTCCTTGCGGGACGTGGGCACGTTTTTGCCGGCATAGTCAGCCCGGATAGGCAATTCGCGATGACCGCGGTCAATCAGCACCGCCAGCTGGATGGACTTAGGGCGGCCCATATCGATCAGGGCGTCCAGCGCCGCGCGGATCGTCCGTCCCGTATACAGGACATCGTCCACCAGCACAATATTCTTCCCCGTAATGTCAAAGTCGATCTCCGTCCCGTGAATGACCGGATTATATCCCATGGAAGTCAGGTCGTCGCGATACAGCGTAATATCCAGAGAACCCGTAGGCACCGCAACGCCTTCTATCTTCTTTACTTCTTCCGCAATGCGTGCCGCCAGTGGTACACCGCGGGTACGGATCCCGACGATGGCTACATTTTCCACACCTTTATTCTTCTCCGTAATTTCATGGGCAATACGGATCAATGCGCGGCGGATCCCATCAGCATCCATAATCGAAGTCTTTTTCACAATTGTCTTCATAGTTCGTCACCTCTTATATATATATTAACAGATACATTGGGCAAAAACATGTTTTTTCTGCGAACTTTTAACTCTTTGGCCCTGTCATCCGAGCAGGGGAGAGCCTTTACACTGCCCGTATCTCCCACATCAGGCAGAATTTCCTTAAAACTGCCCGTTACGCAACCGGGTCAGAATCTTCTGCATATCATCCGGCAACGGTGCTTCAAAATACATCTCTTTTCCGGTGCGCGGATGAATAAATTCCATCGTCTGGGAATGAAGGGCCTGCCCGTTTATGGAAAACGGCGTTTTCACCGGCGAATACTTCGGATCCCCTACCAGCGGATATCCCAGATATTCCATATGCACACGGATCTGGTGGGTCCGACCGGTTTGGAGGCGGCAACGGACGACGGTAAACCGTCCGAACCGTTCCATCACTTCATACTCCGTAATCGCCTCCCGACCGCGTTCCTGCACAACGGCCATCCGTTTCCTGTCATTTTTATCCCTGTCGATCCGCGTCCGGATCTCGCCAGAATCAGTTTTAATATTCCCGCGGACGACGCACAAATAAGTGCGTCGGGCAACCTTATCCTGAATCTGCTGCGACAGAGATGCATGGGCCTCATCGTTTTTTGCGGCAATCATGACACCGCTGGTATCCTTGTCCAACCGGTGCACGATGCCCGGACGGATGACGCCGTTGATCCCTGACAGGTTCTTACAGTGAAACAGCAAGGCGTTCACCAGCGTTCCGGAATCATGCCCCGGCGCCGGATGCACCACCATACCCCGTTCCTTATTTATAACGATGACATCTTCATCTTCATAGAGGATATCCAGCGGAATATCTTCCGGTACTGCTTCCAGCGGAATCGGCCGCGGCAGCGTAACCAGAAAGGAATCATCCGGTCGGATCTTATAGTTGGGCTTGATTACTTTACTGCCTTTTACAACCCGCCCCTCATTTAACAGGAGCTGCACATGGGAACGGGTACTTTCCAGCGCTTCTGCCAGAAACACGTCAGCCCGCTTCCCCGCGTCCCCGGCCGTTGCAGTCAGACAGCGTACATCTTCCGCATCTGTCAGTTCTTCCATTTCTATATCGTCCGGCCGGTCCGGCTGCAAATCGCGTCTTACTTCTTCTATCAGTTTTCCCATGCTTTATTAATCACCATATCCCATAAAATCAGGCCGACCCCTGTGCAGATCGCAATGTCTGCCACATTGAATACCGGCCAGATGCGGAAATCAAAAAAGTCGATTACAAGACCCGTCAACGCCCGGTCCCACAAATTCCCGACAGCGCCTCCCAGAAACAAAGCCGTCCCGGTCCGCACCCGCCATCCTTCCGATAAAATGTCCTTCCGCATCCACACAATCGCCAGCACGGCCGCAACGCCAATCGCCAGAAAAAACGACCGGTTATGAGGCAGCATACCGAAAGCAGCGCCCGGATTCAACACATACGTCAAATGAAAGACATTCTCTATTACAGGAATGCTCTCCCCTTCCGTCATCCTGGCAACGACCTGTATTTTGGTCAGGCGGTCGAGAGCCAGCACAAGCAAGGGCAACCAGATTAAAATCATACTATCTCCTACAGGTATTATAACAAAAACCCCGCTGCCTGTCAGCAGGCAACGGGGCAGCCGTCTGTATCAGTACATCACTTTGTTGGCAATAACCAGACGCTGGATCTGGTTTGTGCCTTCGTAAATCTGCATAATCTTCGCGTCGCGCATACGTTTTTCCGCAGGATTCTCCTTGGAATACCCGTAGCCGCCCATGATCTGAACCGCATTGGTAGTCACTTCCATAGCAGTATCCGCGGCGAAGCATTTCGCCATGGCCGCTTCTTTGGTGAAGACCACGCCCTCGTCGCGCATTGCGCAGGCACGGTACACCAACAGACGCGCCGCGTCGATCTTCATAGCCATATCCGCAACCATTTCCTGGATCATTTCAAAGGAAGCGATGGGCTGGCCGAACTGTTTGCGCTCTTTTGCATAAGCAACCGCAACATCCAGCGCCGCCTGCGCCAGACCAACGGAAACAGCGCCTACGAACGGGCGAGCCGAATCCAGCGTCTGCATGGCAATGCGGAAGCCCTGTCCTTCGCGGCCTACCCGGTTGGTTTCCGGGATCACTACATTGTCCAGGATCAGTTCGCAGGTATTGGAAGGACGGATCCCCATCTTATCTTCCTTACGGCCAACCTTAAAGCCGGGGGTTCCCTTAGGTACGATAAACGCAGTCAATCCGCGGATACCGCCGTCTTTCCGGGTGTTGGCGAAAATCAGATAAATATCGGCGATGCCGCCGTTTGTAATAAATGCCTTCGTACCGTTTAATGTGTATGTCTTCTTTTCCTTATCATGTACTGCGCGGGTAGAAACGCCGCCGGCATCGGAACCGGCGCCCGGTTCGGTCAGTGCGAAAGCTGCCAGTCCGCCCTCGTTCAGTACGTCGCACCACATGCGCTTCTGTTCGTCCGTACCGGCAATCAGCACCGGCGCGGTAGCCAGAGAATTAGCCGCCATGGAAGTCGCCACGCCTGCGCAGCCTTTTCCCAGTTCTTCGTACATCATAGCAACAGTGACGCTGTCTAAGCCTAATCCACCGTATTCTTCAGGAACAATTACATTCAGCAGTCCCATATCGGCAGCTTTTTCGAATAACTCCGGACGGGTTGCGTTTTCCTCATCCATCTCTCCCGCAATGGGAGTGATCTCCTTTTCTACGAACTCGCGCACCATTTCCTGCAATTCGAGCTGTTCTTCCGTAAATGCAAAATTCATTGTCATCCTCCTAAATACGGTATCTTTCGTTTCTTCTCTGCAATCGCAAATCGACTGCACAAAACTTAATACCCAGTCAATACTTTTAGTATTTTATCATAAGTCTACCTATAAAACAACAACTATATGGGAAAAAATCACAAAGGATTCACAATATATCGGCGGATATATTGCTTACGAAGCAATTTCAAACACACCAATCCATTCAGTCAATAATATTCTGCCTGTAATCGTGGTACAGTGCGTACATCTGCTCCCTTAACTGCTGCATCTCCAGGAACTTTGTTGAAACCGTATCAAAATCCTGCGCTTCAATCGCATTGCGGATCTGGGTAAAGACGCTGGAAGTTCTGCCGGAATCTTTGGCCAGCTTTTCGCGTACTGCCTGCACCTTTTTCCATGCTGCATTGTCATAGGCAGTACCATTTGACGCGTCATGCAGCTTCTTCGCCGCAATCACATCCGCGCGCACCTCGGGGATCAGCCGGTTCAGAATCTCCGTCTTCCAGCGGATCAGCGCCCCTTCCGCAAAGGAACTGATCACTGCTTCATCAAAGATGCCGCCTTCCATGATCACCTTCTTCTTCTCCGGATACCGCTGCCAGTTCCGGATATTTTCCCATACGGTGGCAGGAGGTTCGCCGAACAGACGGCTTCGTTCTTCTGCCGTAAAATCTTCAAATACATCTTCTTCCGTACGGTACTCTCTGTCTGTTTCCAGATAGAAACCCTTCTGTCCGGCTTTTTTGGAAAGCTCCTTTTCCAGCTGGGCCAGCGTTTTTTTGCTGGAAACACAGGCTTTGATGCCATCCAGCGCAGCCAGATAGAACGCCGCGATAGCAATATAAGTATTCGTGTAGGGATTGGGCGAACGCATTTCAATACGCGTAGCCAGCGGGTTGTCCAGATCCCGGATCAGCCCGGCCAGAATAGTGCGGTTACGGGACGGGACGTCCGGCGCCAGCCCCAGCGAGGTAACGACGCAGACGGGGGCTTCAAACCCCGGTTTCAGCCGGTTAAACGCGTCGGTCGTAGCTGAGATAAAGGGATTGACAGCTTCATAGTTCTTCATGATCCCCATGATGGCCCCATATCCTACGGAAGACATGAAGTCCTTGTGCATATCCGCCGGGGCAAACAGGTTGACCACCTTGCCGTTTTTCATTTTTGCGGCAATGCCCACATGCGTATGCTCGCCGCTTCCGGCCACGCCCGGAATGGGTTTGGCCTGGAAGGAAATATCCAGTCCGTTCTGGCGGAACACTTCCTTAACGATAATGCGCGCCAGGATCTCGTTATCCGCCGTCTGCAGCCCTACATTATATTTCCAGTCCACTTCCAGCTGTTCATTAATATGGGTCATATGCCCGGACGCGTCGATCTGCCCTTTGACGCCGCCGCACTCCTTATGCCCCATTTCCGGTTCCAGTCCGTACAGTTCCAGCATCTCAATGGTCTGTTCCAATGCGGTACGAACATTGCCCCGGGTGCGCTGCCAGTACATCTCCTGCATCACCTGGGATGATGACAGGGCTTCGATGGGGGAATTCTCCCGGGGGGATTTCACCCAGAATTCCAGTTCGGTAGCCGTTGTAAAGATCAGATGGTCGATCTCTTTTACGTCCACGTTTTCCAGCCCCGGCAGATGGGGGTACTTTTTCAATAAAGCCAGCAGTTCCGTTTCCACATACTGCAACGCCTTTTTTAAAATGGAACGGGAATCCACATAATCTCCGTTGTGCGTGAGGAAGCAGGGCATGCGCAGGGTCCCGACCATTCTGTCTTTATCATCAAAATGTTCATAGTTATAGTCCACATACCAGTTGACGTCCCGGTCCACTTCCATGTCTACCCGCGCATCGTTCAGCGTAGCGATGCCGGGCAGCACTACGGAAGAACCATCCGTCTGGGCCGCGCTTCCGGTCAGGAATTTATCTATGTCATGGAGAAAGATATTGACAGGGATCTTTTCATCTGTATCGTTCCCTGCCAGATCTACGCCCATCAGCGAAACGAACTGCACCTCTTTGTGGTCGGCCAGCAGCTGCAACAATGTCTCTTTTGTCTGCTGCGAAGGTTTGATGACATAAAGCAATTCACTTTTTCCCATAATTTCCCGGCAAAACGCCGCTTCCCCCTTTACTCTATTAAAATTAAAAACAAACTTGTATCCTGCGCCGTCTCTGGCTGCAGGACGGGTCCGGCCGGAATCCGGTACGAGACCCTATGAGATATATTGTAACAAATGCTTTGATAATTGTCTATGCGCATAATATGGCAATTATCTCTTCCAACCGGTCAAACTGCCGCCCTCCCAGGCTGATCTCTTCCACCAACCTGTCCAGGGATTGGATTCCGCTGCGAAGCCGCGCCTCGCTGAAACGGGCGCCGTCTTTCTGCCACATGGATATCAGGAAGGGCGCTTTATGCGATTCAGCAGCGATCTGGGAGGCTGTCCGTCCCAACCGTTCCCCTTCTTTCACCATCAGGATATTCCGCAGATGCGCCAGCAGCTTGACCGCCAGCAACGGCAGATAGGTGTTTTTCTTCTGTTCTTCCGCCAGCAGCTGTAATGCCAGCACTGGATTTTTTGCCGCAATAGCGTTATTCAGGGCAAAGGCCCCGATTTCAGGCAATGCGGAAAAAAGCAGGTCTACATCTTCCGCGGTCCAGTTTTTCCGTTCCCCCGCATATACTGCAATCTTATCCATCTCTGCCGCCAGCAGTTGCAACGGCGGGGTATCCACTGTCGCAAGATATTCCTGTATCCGCTGCACGGCGCCCCGGTCCAGATGCCCTCCCCTGCGTTCCGCCTGGCGTGACAGCCAGGCCGGCAGATACCGGGAATCCACCGGGGAACAGTCCACATATACAGTCTCTTTCTGCAGGAATTTCGTGAATTTTTGGCGTCCGTCCATCTTCTCCGCCTGCAGGATCACCGTACAGAAATCCGGCACATCCCCCAGCATTTTCTGCAGCATTTCCTGTTTTGATAAAGAAGCCTCTTTGCTCTTACCTTTCCCACTGCTTTTTGACTTTTTGCCTTCTGTTTCCGCTTTGGACGACAGCAGTTCCTTATCGGTGATCAGCGCCACCGTCCTGCCGCTGAAGAACGGGTAGGTATTGATCAGGGTATCCAGCTTTTTCATATCCGTCTTTTCTTCAAAAACGGTAATGTCCCGGCTGTCCGCAGGCACATCCGTAAAGATTGCGTCCAGCAGCGTACGGCGCACGATGTCGCGGTAATAGGGTTCTTCTCCCACGATGCAGACGACGTTGGGGATGGTTCCGTTTTCTATTTGCTTCATGAAGATATCCGGAGCGATGCCGGATGATTTTGCTTTCATATATGTTGTGTCTCCAATAGATTTTCATCTATTATATCATGAAACAGGACGAATTAAAATTCATTTCCCTGATAGCGGTAACTGTACCAATGGGGACCGTCTTCTTTAAAAACGAGTTTGATTGCCCCCAAACGGTCTGTGCGTAATGTTTCGATTCCTGCTTTTTGCAAGCGTTCCAGCGCACCCGGAGACGGATGCCCGTATCGGTTTTGCGCCCCCACGGAAATGATGCCGTAGCGAGGACGAAGACGGCGCAGGAAATAAGGAGAAGAGGATGTTTCCGAACCGTGATGTCCCACTTTCAACACATCGGCTTGCTGCAGGAACGGCAGGGAGCGTTCTTCCGTATCCCCGTCCGCATCGCCGGGAAACACGATTGAATGCCCGGCACAGAAAAACTGCAGGATAAGGGAAGCGCTGTTCGTATTGGTGATACCGGAAAAAAGGGACGGCCTGGAGGAAGCGGAAGCGACGACCATCCGGCAGTCTCCCAGCTGCCATTGTTCTCCTGCCCCAAGATAATGGACCTCTGCTTTTCCTTTTATTGTGTCCAGCAGCTTTTTGATGTCTTCGGCAGAAGCCGCTTCCGCTCCCAGATAAATATGGCCGACCGGCATTTTTGCCGCAAGTCCGGCTGCGCCGCCTGCATGATCGTGATCTCCGTGGCTCAGGCAAAGGGCGTCAATCCGTTTTACGCCCAGATAGCGAAGGTATGGCAGCAGCACACTACGCGCCACATCTCCCCCGCCAGTGAATCCTCCTGTATCGATCAGGATATTCTGTCCGGCCGGGGTACGGATCAGCGCCGCGTCCCCCTGCCCTACATCCATAAAATGTATCGTCAGCTGCCGCGAATCCATATACCGGCTGCCAACAAGCAAACATACCATCGCCGCCATCGCCAGGACCCAGTTCCGGCGCTGGCGGGACGAAAACAGCAGAAACGGGCCTATATCTAAAAACGCGAAAAGAATAGCATAATAACAAAGCAAGCCACCCCATCCCCAGTCCGCCACGTCCAGCGCCGCAAAAGGAAGCCTGGCCAGCACATTTCCGGCGGCAACCGCTCCCTGTAACAATCCTTCCGCCACAGGCAACAACAGCGACGCGACGGGCGGAATGAAAGGCAGCGCCAGCAACCCGGACAAAAAGATCAGCGCCGCTGCTTCCAGATCCGGCAGCAACAACAGGTTGCTGACCAGTCCGACGAGAGAAACGCGGTGAAAATAGAATACCGAAAAAGGCAGTGAAAAGAGCTGCGCCGTCAGGGACACGCCAGACAGGGACCGCAGCCAGTCCGGCCATGATTCCGGCAGATACGCCGTCACTTTCGGACAGGCCAGCAACAGTCCGGCTGTGGTAACAAAGGAAAGCTGATAGCTGATGTCCAGCAGCCAGAACGGTTCCACCAGCAGCAGAAGCCATGCAGCCAACACAAGCAGGCGGAAGCTGTCGGCCTGTTTCTTCCTTTTCTGTCCCCACAACAGCACACAGGCCATCAGGACTGCGCGCAGCACTGCAGGTTGCAGGCCGCACAGCAAAGCATACAGAGCCAGAACCGCTTGGACGGCATACAGGCGATACGCCCCCAGCGGACGCAGTAAAACATATAAGAACATCGTCAGCACGGCCACATGCGTACCGGACACAGCCAGCAGATGGGCGATTCCATTATCGCGAAATACATCTGCCTCTTCCGGATCCACGTCCTGAAAACCGCCCAGGATCATCCCCGGCAAAATAGCTCCTTCTTTGCTGTGAAGGCGGGACATTGCTTCTTCTCTGATGTTTTGTGACAATGCAGTAAAACGCAAAGGAAAGGGAACGGAAGATTCCATCATCTGCAACCGGCTCAGAGCAACCGTCATTCTTCCGCCGATTCCTTTAATACGGTCCGCCCGGGCTCCGTCATAGGCGCCCGGATTCCACAGATATACCGGCTCTTTCAGTACTCCGGTCATCCGGATCCGATGCGTTATCAGCCTGTGCGCAATCAAGTCAGTGTTTTTATGATCCGTTTTTATAAAAATCCTCACTTTACCACGCAATGGCTTTTCCGCCTCCAGTATGGCGGCTATACCCTGCTCCTTTTTACGGAGACTTTCCGCCCTCACCGAGCCTTCCAGCACGATTTGCTTTCCCTGCAGCGCCTGCCACTGTTCCTGCCTCTGTTGCCGACCGTTGCCGGCTGCATAACCGGAAAGCAGCATAAGCATGGAACACAGGACGCACAGATTCCGCTTCATATCCATAAAAGGAAATCGCTGCCACCATCCTTCTGCACATCGGTGTTTGCAAACACAGGCACAAGCGGAAAAAAGGCCCCAGAAAACGGCGATTCCCGCGAATATCCAAAAAAGGCTCTTCCTGTAATACCAAGCTCCCACGTCTCCCAGACAGAAGCAGAAAAACATTATATACAGCCAATTTTTAAACATGTATCGCCCTCCGTTTCCCGTAAACGAAATGAGCCCGGACCGGCTGCTGGTTCATCACGCCTCCCGCGACATGCAAGCGACAGATCATAGCGTCAGACAGTCCCGCATCTTTGCAAATTTAGCCGGGCCGATCCCCGGCACCTGCATAATTTCTTCAATACTGCGGAAACCGCGACGGTTGCGGAACAGCACGATCTGGCGGGCGGTAGCCTGTCCGATGCCGGGCAGTTGTTCCAGTTCCGCTTCCGTAGCTGAATTCAGATGGACAAGAATGCCGCCCGTTTCAGACGCTGCCGGATTCTCTGTACGCTGTACGGTTTCCGCCTTTTTCTGCAACTTCTTTTTCAACCGGGCCTGGGATAAGCGGGGCACTTTGATATGACCCCCGTCTTTACAAAGCTGCGCCAGATTCACTTTATCCATGTCTGCTTCTTCTGTCACACCCCCGGCCAGTTCAATGACCTGCTGGGCCCGGCTTCCTTTGGGAATCTGATACACGCCCGGCTGTTTCACTGCGCCGCTGACGCAGACTGTAACCGGAACCTCTTCCACTGCAGCCGTAGCGGGCGGCTCTGCAATCTGCCGCGCCTCCCGGCTGTCTCCTTCGTTTCCGCTCCACCATGAAGCTGCGCTGCACAACGCCACGCTGGCGCAGAGCAGTCCTACTTTCTGCAATGTTCGTTTTTCCATGTACTCTCGTCCTTCTTTCTTTGCAAAATTGTAATTTGTGTGGCCCGGATGTTACCGCCTTCATAAGGCGT
>DDQB01000001.1:3918-4272 GCA_002342505.1 Acidaminococcaceae bacterium UBA2453 | reverse complement strand
TTATTATTTTATTATTTTTTTATGCGGCGCGTGTAACAGCAAATTTGTTTCTGCGATTTGCTTTTTAAAAAATCACAACGCAAAATGACCTGAAACTTTTTCTGCTGCTATACATAAAAATTATTCGTACTCAATGGTCGCCGTAGGTTTCGGAGTGAAATCGTACAGCACGCGGTTGACCCCCGCCACTTCATGGACGATGCGGTCCGTGATGTGCTGCATCAGTTCAAAGGGAACATTTTCCACCGTGGCGGTCATGGCGTCTTTGGTGTTGACTGCGCGGACGATAACCGGCCAGGCAAAGGAACGTTTCCCGTCGATGATGCCGGTGGATTTGAAATCAGGCACTACGGT
>DDQB01000001.1:0-3833 GCA_002342505.1 Acidaminococcaceae bacterium UBA2453 | reverse complement strand
GCGCCGGGGCAGCGCACGCCCAGTCCCGGTCCCGGGAAGGGCTGGCGGTATACCATGTTGTCCGGCAGGCCTAATTCTTTTCCGACAACGCGCACTTCGTCCTTGAAGAGCAGTTTTACCGGTTCTACCAGTTCAAAGTTCAGTTCGGGAGGCAGGCCGCCCACATTGTGGTGAGCCTTGATCCCCTGCTCGCTTTCCAGGATATCCGGATAGATGGTGCCCTGTGCCAGGAATTCAATGCCTTCCAGCTTTTTCGCTTCTTCCGCAAACACTTCGATGAACTCGCCGCCGATGATCTTCCGTTTGGTTTCCGGATCGCTTACTCCGGCCAGCTTGCCTAAGAAACGTTCCGTCGCGTCAACGTAAACGAGATTTGCTTTCATTTCATCCCGGAACACTTTGATGACCTGTTCCGGTTCGCCTTTGCGCAGCAGACCGTGGTTCACATGCACGCAGACCAGCTGCTGTCCTATCGCTTTGATCAGCAGCGCGGCGACGACGGACGAGTCTACGCCGCCGGACAATGCCAGCAGCACTTTTTTATCGCCAATCTGTTTCTGCAGCGCCGCAACCTGTTCGTCAATAAACGCTTTCGCAAGTTCCGGAGTCGTAATGCGTTCCATCGTTTCCGGGCGTTTTGCCTGTTCCATAGAGAACCTCCTTGTTCTGGATAAAATCAGTTGGAATAATTATCAAAGTAGCCCTGTACCAGCACAACCGGCGTGCCTTTGTCGCCGGAACCGGATGTCAGGTCGCAGAGGGATCCGATCAGATCGGTAAGCTGGCGGGGAGTAGTGCCTTCGGATGCCATATGTCCCACAAGGCTGCCGCTCTTCTTCACGATGCTGTCGGTAATGGCCTTTTTCAGTTCTTCGCCGGAGAGGGTGGCAAAGTCGTTATCTGCCAGATATTTCAGTTTCAGTTCGTTGGGCGTGCCCACCAGCCCTTTGGTAAAGGCCGGGGATACAACCGGATCCGCCAGTTCCCAGATCTTGCCCTGGGGATCCTTGAAGGCGCCGTCTCCGTACACCATGACTTCCACATGTTTGCCTGTGGCTTTCAGGATCCGCGCCTGAATTTCTTCCACCAGCGGCTGGCACTGGTGCGGGAACAGTTTCACCTTATCTTCCGTGGATTTATTGGAACCCAGCAGGCCGTACTTTTCATTGAAACCGCTGCCGTTTACGGATGCGTTCATAATATCGTCCAGGCCGCAGACCACTTTCGCTCCGGCTTTTTTCAGGATGCGTTTGGTGCGCGCCCGGGTATGGATATCGCAGTTCAGCACCTTGTCCGTATATTTCAGGATCGCTTCCGGATGGTTGGCGAAGATCACTTCCACTTCCGCGCCGCTTTCTTCCATCAGCTCTTTATAGTAATCCACATAATCCACGCCGGTAAATTCATGAACCGTTGCGCCGAACAGTTCCCGGTATTTTTCCAGTGTCAGCACATCGCTGAACGGATTGACGCCGGACTCGTCGATCTGGTCCATGGTCACCAGATGGTTGCCCACTTCGTCAGAGGGATAGCTCAGCATCAGCACCACTTTCTTCGCGCCTTTTGCAATGCCGCGCAGGCAGATGGCAAACCGGTTGCGGGACAGGATGGGGAAAATGACGCCGATGGTCTCGCCGCCTAATTTTGCCTTCACATCTGCCGCAATATCATCTACGGTGCAGTAATTTCCCTGAGAGCGGGCCACGATGGATTCCGTGATGGAAATAACGTCCCGGTCACGCAGGGCAAAGCCGTCGCTTTCCGCCGCTTTCAGCACGCTGTCCGTGACAATGTCGGCCAGGTTGTCGCCCTGCCGGATAATGGGCAGACGGATGCCTCTGGATACAGTACCTACCAAACGTTCTTTGTTTTCCATAAAAATTATTCCCTTCTTAAGGCCGGACGGCCAGATTTAAAACAACTTACCACAATATATTTTACCTTTATTTTAATGGGAGGGCAAGCCTTTTTTATTTCCGCAGCTGCGCCGCGTAAGCTTCCGCCACTTTTGCCACCACATCTTTGATGATGGGGTCGATCTCTCCGTCGGTCAGCGTGCGGTCTTCTGCCTGGAATGTCAGGTTAAAGGCCACGGACTTGCAGCCTTCCGTTACCTGCTTGCCGGTGTACACGTCAAACACGCGGATGCCCTGCAGCAGTTCGCCCGCGTTGGCGCGGAGCACCCCTTCCAGTTCCTGCACCGTCACTTCCTTGGGAACCACAACCGCAATGTCGCGGCTGGTGCCGGGGAATTTAGCCAGATGCGCATACTGCGGAACCCGCAGGGCCGATTCTGCCAGCGGCGCCAGTTCCAGCTCCAGCACATAGGTCTCTTCCGGTACGTCAAAGTTTGCCGCAGCCGTGGGATGCAGGCAGCCGAAATACCCGATCGCTTTGCCTCCGGCTTTTACCACACAGCTCTTGCCCGGATGCATGTAAGTCTCTTCACAGGCAGCCAGTTCATACTCCGCCAGCTGCATCTTTTCCAGCAGTCCTTCCACTACGCCCTTCATATCGTAAAAGTCCACGCTGTCCTTGCCGCTGGTCCAGTTCAGTTCACTGCGGCGGCCGCTCATGACGGCGCCGATCACGCGGCGTTCTTCCGGATGCTCCGTAAGGGGCAGGGCCTTGGGCAGATACACCCGGCCCACTTCAAAAATCTTCACGCTTTCCGCCTGCCGGGCCAGATTATAGGCCGCCGTGTTCAGCAGGCTGGGCAGCATGGTGGTGCGCATGACGCCGAACTCGTCGCTGATGGGGTTCATCAGTTTGATCACATTGCGACGGCAGTCGTCCGCTTTCAGCATCATCTTATCCACGAAGGAAGGATGGATGAAGGTGTAGGTCATCACTTCGTCCAGGCCGGCGGAAGCCAGATAATCTTCCGCTTCGCTCTTCACTTCTTCCATGGGGTCTTCCTTGCCCTGGCGCAGGGCCAGTTCCGGATTGTGGCTTTCTATTTTATCGTAAGAGTGCATGCGGGCAATTTCCTCAGAAATATCCGCATCGCAGGTTACGTCCTGCCGCCAGGTAGGAGCCGTGATCACCAGCGCCCCATCTTCTTCTTTCACGTCAAACTGCAGGCGGGTCAGGATCTCAATCATTTCTTCTTTGGGAATTTCCACGCCGATGCGGGTGTTGATGGCTTCCGGCGTTACGGCGATCACTGCAGGCTTATAGGGTACGGGGTAAGCGTCCGCAATGCCGCAGACGGTTTCACAGGCGCCCATCTCCTCCAGAAGATGCGCCGCCCGGTCCAGCGCCCGATGGCAGTTGGCAATATCCACGCCGCGTTCAAAACGCATGGACGCTTCACTGCGCAGGCCCAGGGCTTTGGATGTGCGCCGGATGGAGGGGCCGTTAAAGGCCGCCGCTTCCAAAATGACTGTTGTCGTTTTATCCGTTACTTCCGTAATGAGGCCGCCCATAACGCCGCCCAGGCCTACGGCTTTTTCCGTGTCCGCAATGGTGATCATGTCAGCGGTCAGCGCCCGGTCCTGATCGTCCAGAGTACGGAGATGCTCGCCGGGTTTTGCCCTGCGCACGATGAGGGCGTGGTCTTTTAATGTATCGTAATCATAAGCGTGCATGGGCTGGCCCAGTTCCATCATCACGTAGTTGGTCACGTCAACTACATTGTTGATGGGACGTACGCTGCAGGCGCGCAGTTCATTCTGCATCCAGTCCGGGGAGGGCATGATCTTAATATTCTTCAGCACCCGGTTGGTGAAACGGCTGCACAGTTCCGGAATTTCAATTTCATTGCGCATCATTTCATGAACATCGCCGCCGGCCGCTTCCTTCACGCTCATGTCCGGCATGCGCATGGTCTT
>DDQB01000024.1 GCA_002342505.1 Acidaminococcaceae bacterium UBA2453 | reverse complement strand
TCGATTGCTTCGGGTACCAGCTGTGCGGCTTCCTCGGTGATGTAGATTGCTGCATACCCTTCATCCGCCAGTTTATGTATCCGTTTTTCTATCATGGGACCCTGTTCTTCGTAATACACATCCAGACCGATAGCCTTGAAGATCATTACGGAACCGGGGTCGCCAATCACCGCGATTTTTCGTTCCTTCTTCATTGATATCCGCCTTTCTATGCGTACAGCTCGGGCAGCTCGTATTCAAAGCCGCCCCGCTTGGCCCCGAAGATTATCCTGAGCGCTTTGGCTTCCGCTTCGCGTCCCATCAGGTAACCGATGATCGGGCCCAGGGAAAACATGTCCCATTTCACACTGCGCAGAACATTCATCAGCGCCGTTTCCATTTTACGTTTCAGAACAGATGCATTGCCGGTAGTCACATATTCCTCCACGCTCTGGGAAATAAGTTTGCCGTTCTTGCCTCTGTTAAATTTCGCTCCCAGCTGTTCCATCGGGGTATCCATCCCTTCCAGGAAAACGTTTAAGTCGATTTCCCCGCCTTCAAGGAGCATGAGACGCAGTTTGTCCACGTCCCAGTTAAGGAGCCTTGCCCTTATTACGCTGCGGGCATTCTGGAAGTCCGCCTGCAGGGAGAAGTAATCACGGACAAAGCTGTGGTCGTTCTTTTTATCCAACACGTTCTTGATGTGCCGGAACATGGCCTTGTCGATCTCAGCGCTGAACTTCAGGGGATCGATCCCCCGGGCCAGTTCTGCTTCGATCCGGTTCATGGCAGTGCGGTAGGCGTCCGGCAGGAGATCGTAGTTGGAACTGGCTACGCATTCCTTGAGCTGATCCAAAGGGAAGGAGCCGCCGTCAATCAGCACGTCGGGAGCTTCGACGCCCAGTAAACGCGCTTTCAGCAGCGTCTTGAGATTGTGCCCGTCCACCTCCAGCAGGAAGAGGCTGGTAAGCTCCGGGGCGGGAGTGACCTCCCACACCATCTTCCTGGATGTCTGCAGCTGCTCGCGGATGACATAGTCAATTTCTTCCGAAGCGATGTGTTCGGGGCTCAGGTTTCCGCCGTAGCCGGTCTCCAGAAGAAGCGCCAGCGATTCCTGGACGGAACCCGCCTCATAGATACGCCTCAGCTTGGTCGCGTCCAGCATCTTTGTAGAAAGCTGGCTGATACGGCCCACTGCGTACTCGTAACTTGCCTGCGGCATGTTATTTCACCTCCGCGGCGAAGAGCATGTCCGCCACTTCCTTTTCGATCCGGGTGCGGACATCCTTCAGTATAGTTGCAAAGGATCCGTCGAAATCACTGGTCTTGCCCTGCAGGAGGATTCCGCCGGCAAACTTCGCCGCTTCGTCAGACAGCGTCAGTCCGCCCTTCTTTCCTGCCTGGACCAGGGCTGCGTTCAGTCTGTCCAGGAAACCGCCCTCATATTTCGCCCGGTCTGCCGCCGGTACGCAGAGTTTTTCCGTGCCGGTCTCAGCAGCCTTTACGACAATATTGGTAATGAGCTTCTCCCACTGAGCCTCCGGCAGCGCGGCAATATTTTCTTCCGCCTTGGCAAACGCCATCTCCAGCACCTTTCGCTTGCTGTCCAGAGAGTTCTTCCTGGCTTCCAGTTCGGCGATAAGGATCTGGCGGCGGGCTGCTTCATCGGCATCGGCCGCGGCCTGGGCATTGATTTCTTCAATTTTCACCTTTGCGGCAGCTTTTATTTTTTCAGTAGAGGCGGCAGCCTTTTTCTTTGCGGCATCAACAATTTCAGCCGCCTCGCGGGCTCCTTCTTCCTCTATCCTGAGAATAATCTTGTTTGTCGCCATCGGTCTCTCCCCCCTTAGGTTAGAGCTTTACGCCGTTAACCATGATGAAGGAGATGAGCAGGGAAAGAACTGCGTAGGTTTCAACCATGGCGGCCAGAATGATGCCTTTACCGGTTTCTTCTGGGCGCTTTGCGCACAGGTAAATGCCGGATGCGGCAACTTTGCCCTGATAAATACCGCTCATCAGTCCGCCGATGGCCATCGGAAGGCCTGCGAAGAAGAGAGCGATGCCCTGATCGGTGGTCAGATCCTTGACGCTGCCGTCAATTACGCCCAGGTTCAGGACAATGATGAAGGCGATCAGCAAGCCGTAAATACCCTGGGTACCCGGCAGAGCCTGCAGTACGAGGACGTTACCGAACTTTTCCGGATCCTCGGATACTACGCCGGCGCCTGCCTGGCCGGCAATACCTACACCCATAGCGCTTCCTACACCGGCAAATCCGGCGGCTACTGCTGCGCCTGCAAAAGCAAGAGCTGTTCCTAAAGTAATCATAATAAACTGCCTCCTTTAATTTCGTTTATATATTTTATTTTTTATTTGGTTACATTCATGTACTTAGTCCTGATAGCCAGAGGAACAAAGGCCTTGCCGCCGGCTTCATAGAACTTGCCGAAGAACTCGATGTACTGCAGACGGCTGCTGTGTACGAAAGCGCCCAGTACATTGATCACGATATTGAAAACATGTCCCCCCAGAAGCACCAGCACGGCCACGGCGGTACCTACCGGTCCCGCTTCCATGAGCATCTGCGCGATCGTGTTGATAACCATGGCGATGACGCCCGTGGCCAGGCCCAGCGCAAAAAGTCTGGAATAACTCAGCAGATCGCTCATGTACCCGCTGATGTTGTAGAGGGAAAGGAGCCCTCCCATGAGTTTGCCCAGGATCCCCTTCTTCTCGCGTCCGCCTGTCAGCACAATGATGGCGGCGCCTGCGATGGCCAGATACTTGCCCACAGGTCCCGGCACAAAGGCCATGCAGAGGAAGCCCGCAAACATGATCAGCCAGCTGAATTCGTCGCAGAAAGCTCCGACAACGTCGCCGTCTCTGATGAGCATGTAGGCTTTAAGCAGCATACCGCAGACCAGATGCAGGGCGCCGAGCCCAAAACAGAGGGCCAGCATCTTCAACGGTTCCTTCATGGGCACAAAGAGCAGCGGATGCAGCTCCAGGCCGAACCAGCCGCCGAAGAGCGCTCCCCAGATAATCGTGGAGATACTGCCAAAAAAGATGACCATGGCCAGCTTGCCGGCAAATCCCTGGGGCTTTACCAGCTTCATGGCGATCAGCAGCCCTATCGTGAGCACCAGGCCGTAGCCTGCGTCCGAGAGCATCATGCCGAAAAAGATAAAATGGAACGGCGCCATCAGGAAATCCGGGTCAATACTGCCCGCCTGCGGCCTGGAATAAAGCTCGATAACCGATTCGTAGGGCGATACAAACGAATTGTTCTCCATTTCCGTCGGCGGGATCTCTCCCTCTGCCGGATCGCGGAATTCGATCTGATACGCATCCGTCGCGCTTCGTATAGCCCTTTCTACCTGGACTGTGCGGTCCTTCCGGACCCAGCCTTCCAGATAAAATGTTTTTTCTGTCTCCACGCCGCCGTTGGCCAGACGGTCTTCCTTGGCCATCAGCTGGTCGTAGTACAGCTGGAGCTCAGCCTTGCTTTCGGCAATCTTCTTGGCTTGTGCCTCCAGTTCGTCAGCCCGCAAATTCTTTACCCGGGCGGCCTCCGTGAGATCTACGGCGATCTCCGAAACCAGTCCCGTACGCTTTGGAAAGACAACATCGGTAAAATCATGCGCTTTGAGGAAATGCTTGAGCCGGGCTGCTTCCTCTTTCATGCAGAAGATCAGCATGGCGCGCCCTTCCGGCGCTTCGCGCAGCACGATGGGCTCTGCCGCCAGCTCCCTGATATCTTCCAGGAACGCTTCCTTTTCCAGTTCCGGTAGATAACCCGCGAAATACACGCTGCTATCCGTAGGGGCAAGCTGCTCCAGCGGGATATCCAGGTCTATCCACGGCTGCAGGGCATCTACCTGGCTTGTCATGGTCGACGCCTCGTTTCGGAGGGACATGATCTTGCCGGACAGCTCCTCAACCTGATCTGCCAGGTCCGAGCCTTCCTTCGATTCACGGAGGAAGGAATCGTAGGAAACCGGAAGGCGGGGCGCAAACATGGAATCTTTTTTCCCGTGCAGGTCAACAAACTTCAGGGCGTCTTTCGCCTTGGCAAGCTGGTCGCCTACCTTGTCCGCCCCTTCCAGCGTCTGTGTTTTTTCGCCTTCCGAAATGAGCATGATGTTGCCGTCTTTCTGCAGCGCAAGCAAAATGGCGTCGCGGTCTTCTTTCAGCGCGAAGAGCGTCGCCTTTTTCATTGCAATCAGCATACTAAACCACAACCCTTTCTACAATATATGCTACCGCCTCGGAGAGTTTCTCCTCAGCAGCTGTCGCCACTTCCCGATCCGCTCTGGACCGTTCTGCCACCAGATCTTTCGCCTGTACTCTGGCGTGCGCTTCCGCCTTGGCAACGGTCTCTTTGGCAGCGTTGCGGGCTTCGGTGATCATAGCAGCGGCCTCCCGGTTGGCTGCCTCCTCCGCATCCCGCAGAAGATTGCGACTGGTCAGGGCAGCGTCTTTCTTTGCCTGTGCGGCAGCGGCTTCGGCCGCCTTGATTTCATCTAGCATGGACATTCACATCTCACCACCTTTGTGATTTGTTGTTTATGTTAAGTAAAAATAAAAATAAAACTACTCTTTATATTATAACACGTTTTTCTTCCTGCGAAACATAAAAACACGCAAAAAAAGTAAAATTGCTTCAGATTTTGAAAAATTATTTGTCGGGGAAGGAATTTGTTCCTGCCATTATATTTTTTAATGCTTATTTTTTTAAGTTTTAATTTAAGCGATAACGCATTTCCATCCCGGCCACATAAACTACAATTTCACCTGCTTAAATTCGCAGGCCGCCGGATCCAGCATACGCGCTGCCAGGCGTTTTCCCAGTTCCATATCGCCGGTAAAGCAGATATCGCAGCGTCCGCTTCCTTCCGTTTGCAGCAGCCCCTGCCGTTCCAGTTCTTCTTTAGCCAGCTTTGCCGTAGCTTCTGCCGGATCGATGATGGTTACGCCGGAACCGAACGCTTCTTCTATCTGCTCCCGCACAAAAGGATAGTGGGTGCATCCCAGAATCACCGTGTCTGCCTTTTTTTCTTTCAGTACTTCGGCGTATTCCCGAACGGCTTCCCACAGTGCCGGGGATCCAAATTGGGCGGTTTCGATCAGCGGCACGAATTTTGTGCAGCTGACGCCGAACACTTCCGCAGAAGGATCCGCGTTCTGAATCTCTTTCCGGTGCGCCCCGGTACTTACGGTAAAGTCCGTAGCCATAAGGCCGATCTTTTTATTTTTTGTCGCCTGCAGCACTTCTTCCACACCCCGGGACATGCCGATGACGGGGAATGTATGGCTGCCCCGGATCACAGAGGTCCCCAGCACCGTGATGGTATTACAGGCTGCCACCAGCTGCTTTATTCCCTTTTGCTCCAGCCAGTCCGTCATCTCCGCCACAAAGGCGGTAATAGTTTCCCGGCTTCGGGTGCCGTACGGAGCCCGGGCCGTGTCTCCCAAATACAAAAACTTTTCATGAGGCATGGCCTTCTGCAAGGCGCGCAATACGCTTAAGCCGCCGACGCCGGAATCAATGACGCCGATCGGACGGTTTTTATCCATTCTCATCACTTCCTTTATCCCATGGCGGTGAGGCCGCCGTCCACGGGAATGATGGCGCCTGTCATAAATGCGTTGGCCGGTGAGGCTACGCTGCAGATCACATGCGCCACTTCTTCCGCTGAAGCGATTCGCCCCAGGGGATAGCCTTCGCCCATCTCTTCTTTTGTATAACTTCCCTCTGCCTTTTTCAGCTGTTCTTCCAGCAGCGGCGTGTCCACATCCCCCGGGCAGATACAGTTCACCCGGATGTCCGGAGCCATGTCCAGCGCCAGCGCTTTGGTCAGGGAGACCACGGCGCCTTTGGAAGCACAGTAAACGGGACAGCCGTAGTTGCCGCCGATCCCCGCGTCGCTGGCGATGTTGACGATGCAACGGTCCTTTATCGTTTTCGGATCCTGTCCTTCGATATGGTCTGCCGCACTGCCGTTCCTGTTTTCTTCCGCCGCTTCTGCAGAAGTTTCTTTTCCTGCTTCATCCGGCGCTTCGGCCCGGGGCAGCATATACGGCTGGCAGGCCTGGATCATAAGGAATGTTCCCTTCACGTTCACATCCATGATCTGGTTATAGTCTGCCACAGAAACCCGCTCCAGCCGCTTTTCCCGGTATATGCCGGCGCTGTTCACAAGAATATCGATTTTTCCTTTGCCGTAATATCCGGCTGTCAGCGCTGCCATCCGGCAGTCCGCCTGTCTGGTCACATCGGCCGCAATGAAACGCAGCCTTGCCAGATCGGCGGCCGGAAATACAAATTTTTCTGTATTCTCACACCCGATGATCCGGGTCAGCGCTTTCATGCCACGGCCCCGGTCCCGTCCCACCAGGAACACGTTGGCCCCGTCCAGCCAGAAAGCCCGGGCGGCAGCCAGCCCGATCCCGCTGGTCCCGCCGGTGATAACTACTGTTTTATTCCTGCATCCATATTCCATGGATAAGACCTCTGCTCTTTTCAATAATTATTGTACAATCAGGAACGCGCCACCCTGTACAAAAACAGCCCGTTCCTGTTTTTATTATGCCATTTCCGCTTTTTCTTCCGCGCTGAGCTCTTCCGGTTTCGGTAGTTCCATGACAACCGTGGTCCCTTTTCCGTACTCGCTGCGGATCGATAAGGCGATCGCATGCCGTTCCGCTATTTCCCGGGCAATAGCCAGGCCCAGCCCGCTGCCGGATTTATTTTTCTCGCCCCGAGTTTTATAGAAGCGGTCAAATACATGGAGCAGGTCTTCTTCTTTGATTCCTTCCCCATGATCTGTGACCGTCAGGCGGCGGTTCGCCATCTTTACTTCTACGGAACGGTTCTCCGGACTAAACTTCACCGCATTGTCCAGGAAGATCATGAGCATCTGGTTCAGCCGTCCGTAATCCCCTGTCATCTTATACATGGGCGCGTCGGTCTCGCACTCGACGGTAATATTCTTTTCCCGTGCCAGATGCCGGGCGCTCCGCACAGCGTTCTGCACCACTTCACAGAAATTCAGCGGTTCTTTTTCAATAGGGAAATCCACATTCTGCAATCGCGACAGATCCAGCAGATCGTTGATGAGCCGCTGCAGGAACAGGGTTTCATCGTACATGGTGTCATGATATTTTTCCACTTCGGCCGGTTCCGTCACCACTTTATCCCGTAAGGCTTCCAGGCTGCCCCGCATCACTGTTACCGGCGTGCGCAGCTCGTGGGAGATGTTGGCGATAAATTCTTTCCGGATCTTTTCCATTTTTTTTGTTTCCAGGTCTGCTTCTTCCAGCCGTCCGGCCATACCGTCCAGGGTTACGGCCAGTTCCCCGATTTCATCGTTCTGCGTTACAAAGCTGCGGGCTTTATAGTCTCCTGCTGCCAGCCGTTCCGCCGTATCTTTCATCTTGTTCAGGGGTTTGGTGAATTTATTGGACAGGAACCAGGCTACCGCCAGCGCGATCAGCAGCGCCAGCGCCAGACAGCCGCCAAATACTTCCAGCGCTTCAAAGAAGGCATGCCGCAGCCCGAAAACCGGTACCCGTAACATCAGGACGCCTTCCACGCCGCCGTTTTTATCGTAGATAGGCGCCGTGGCAGAGACCATCATCTCGTTGATCCGTTTGTCAAATTCTTCCTGTACGGAGGATTCTCCCTTGAACCCTTTCCGGAACATATCCCGGTAAAGCTGCGGCAGGGAATTGACCGTAGTAGTCCCTTCAAAGACCGGAGGCACGTCCCGTCCCTGAGGCCCCCTGTGGTGTTCGATCCGTCCCCGGATGTTACTGGGAACCACTTTGGCGTTTCCTTCCGGCAGATGGGTGCGCATGACGATATTGCCTTCCTTGTCGGCTACCCATACATCATCCGCCGTAATGATATTCACATAGGCGATCAGCCGGCGGGAGCGGAGCAGTTCCCCCGGATGCACCGTTTTTTTAGCAGCAGTCTGTCCTTTTGCGGCTGCGTCGCCCGCTGCCGCTGCTGCAGCCGTGTCCGGATTACCGGACGGTACGCCGGGCTGCGCTTTCCCTGCGGCTTCCGTTGTGTGATGCTGTTCTTCTTTCTTTCCTTCCCGCACACGGGAGCGTTCCAGGTTATCTCCCATGATGGCGGCCACGTTGGCGGCCCGATGGGTCAGCGCCTTCTGCTGCCGCTCAATAAAACTTTCCCGGAAAAAATGGCCGAAAGAAAAGGCCATGACAAAAGCAAAGACCAAAACGGCCAGCGCAAAATAGGCCGCCAGCTTCGCAGCTATTTTACTCTTAAACATCTTTCCACTCCATTCCGCCGTTCCGCCGGCCGATCTCACCGCGCGCTGTTCTGCACATTGCCGGGCATTTACAGCTGGCTCGGTGTTCCCTGAAACTTTTCAGACCGGAACATTACTCTCCTGTCTTTTCAAAACGGTAGCCCACGCCCCAGATCGTCTTTACCGCCCAGCCCGGATGCTCGAAGGCGTCCAGCTTGGCCCGCAGCCGTTTGATATGGGAATCCACCGTGCGGCTGTCCCCGAAATAATCGTAGCCCCACAGGCTGTCCAAAAGGTTATCCCGGGAGAATACTTTTTTCGAATTAGAGGCCAGCAGCCACAGCAATTCTTTTTCCCGTTTGGTCAGCGGCACTTCCGCGCCATTTATCGTAACCATATAATTGTCGATATCGATCGTCAGGTTGTCGACGGTAAGTTTGCGGGATCTGCTTTCTTCCTGCTGGGGCATCCGCCGCAGGATCGCCCGGGCCCGCGCCATCACTTCCGCCGCGCTGAAGGGTTTCACGATATAATCATCGGCGCCGATATCCAGTCCCAGGATTTTATCTGCGTCTTCGCCCCGGGCGGTGATCATGATCACAGGCACCTGCGACATGGCGCGAATCGCTTTGCACACGGCGAAGCCGTCCTTCTTCGGCATCATCACATCCAGAAAGACAATGGTTATTTCGCTGGCAAATTCGCGGAACAGGCGTAGCGCCTCGTCGCCGTCATAGGCGATATAACTGCCCCAACCTTCTTTTCCCGCGTAATCTTTCAGTACTTTTGTAATCTGTGCATTATCATCGGCAATCAATACTTTATTCATAGCGTCAGCCCCCCGAATAAAAACACTTATACAAATTTATTATACACCAAAAATATCGACCTTACAATTTAGAAAAAACATATTTTTGTTGAGAAAAAAACATGGATTCGTCATAAATGGACCCTATTATATAAGCGAGCCGGGAGAACCCTTCAGATTTCTGCAAGGTTCATTCCGGCAAACGGTTCCGCGCAAAATAAATCCGTGCGCAAAACAGAAAATTTAGTTTCCAAACGTTGTCTTCCATGAGTTCAAATGATATGATTAAGAAGAAGGAGAGATGAACATGTTAATGAATTGGAAAAAATCCTTACTGGCAGCCGGTGTATTAGCAACGTTGGTTGCAGGTTCTGCCTTTGCGGCAGTCAGCGAGGCGGAAGATGCCGCCACCCAGCAGAAAGGGCTGGAGTACAATGCTAAAGTGGAACAGCAGGCGCCTGCGTCTGCCAAAGACCGTTCCCCCTTTACACACCATAAAGACGGATTCCACGGCCATCACGGCGGTCCCGGTCACCATCACAAAGACGGATTCCATGGTCATCACGGCGGTCCCGGCCACCATCACAAAGACGGATTCCACGGCGAAAAACATAACCGTCCCGGCAAACTGACTCTCGAACAGCGGCAGATGCTGGCAAAGGAACGGGAACAGTTCTTTGCTAACTGGCAGACCATGAATGAACGGGAGCGCCGGGAAGCGACGGAAAAATTTATCAATCGCGTCAATGAAGAACGTATGAAGAACATGACGGAAGACGAAAAGAAAGCCTTTGAAAAAAAACAGGAAGCCAGAAAGGTTGAACGGGAAAAAATCGCTAAGATGACCGATGCGGAACGTCATGAATACTTCAAGAAGAAACATGACGAAATGGTAATAAGACGCACCAAGAACATGAGCCCGGAAGAAAAGAAACGGTTCCTGGAACGGGATAAACGCCAACAGGAACGGATGGAAGCCTTCTGGAAAAAGTGGCAGCAGATGACCCCGGAAGAAAAAGAACAGTGGAAGAAAGACCATCACAGCTTTGGTCCCGGCCAGGGCGCGCCCGGCCCCCGCGGCCATCGCGGCCATCGCGGGATCCATGACGGACGCGGGCCCGCCAATCCCGAAGCTGCTGCTGCCAAAGCCTGACCGGCAGCTTTATTGCAGAGATAAAATTTTGTGAAGGTAAAGAGGTATACATTATGAAACGCCAGAACATGTTGGCCGTCGGCCTGTTGACATTTTCCGTTATGGCGGCGGGCATTGTGATGCCCATAGCCGCGGACACAGCTTACGCAGCAGAAACATACAGGAACGGCGCGGTCGTTCCGTCTTCCGAAGCGTCGGCTGTCCGGGAAGCTGCACGGAAAAAATCCCTGTCCGCCTATTACATTACCAGCGGGAAAAAATTTGACAGCGCCGTCGCCGTTCTTCGCAGCATCGCCCCGGAAGCTTCCGGTCTGGATCCGTCCGGACAATATTCTTTCCGCATGGATAAAACGCTGACAGGAGATTATTTTTACCATGTGAAGGCGTTTCTGCCTGACAGTTCCACCGCCGTCGGAGATTATCTGCTGGCCAGGGATGACAGCTGTGTCTTCCGGCGTTTCCCCGGCGAAAACCGTACGGAGCTGCTGATGGGCGCCACGGATAAGCTGATGGAAAAAGTGGAGATCTATGCCCTGTACCGGAAGATCCCCATGGAAAGCGCCAGCAAGGTCTTTGTCCGTGTGCCTGGAAATATTCCGTATACCCTGACCCTGACCAGTCTGGATGAAAATATCATCCGGATCGACGCCGATCAAAGCGGCCAGCCTCTGCTCTACGGCATCGCCCGCGGCAAGGCGGACGTACTGGCGGAAGTGACTATCGGCGAATTCAGCAAGACAAAAAAAGTAAATTATATCGTTATGGATGAAAAAGATATGGAACGGGAGGAAAACCGTTCTTCCGGCCGTGGATTTCCCATCGGGATCGGCATCGGCATCGGGTTCGGCCGGGGCCATCATCACGGACACGGTGGCGGTATTGTGATCGGGATCTAAGTTCCGTATCGGGGCAGTGTTTTACTGTGAAACTGTCGCTGAAACAGCTTTACCTTTTTTCATTCCCATCCGTATTCCCATAAGAAAAAGCGTGCAAAAATTTTGCACGCTTTTATTTTTTTTGAAATGCTTTTTGAAAATTTTTTAACGCTTTTATAAATTTCTTGTTAACGCGTCCATCATCATGACGTTGCTGACCACGCCTACGCCGCCGGGCACCGGTGTGTAAGCAGAAGCTTTTTCATTGGCTTTGGGATCCACATCGCCCACAATGCCGGCCTCTGTAACGTTGATCCCTACATCCACAATGACGACGCCGGGCTTTACCATATCCGCCGTCACAAAACCGGCTTTCCCGATGGCCGCCACAATGATATCCGCCTGCCGCAAAATATCCGGCAGTTTTTTTGTATGGGAATGGCAGATTGTTACCGTGCAGTTTTCTTCCAGCAACAGCAGCGCCGCCGGTTTTCCCACTACATTGCTGCGGCCGATCACCACTGCGTGCTTTCCGTCCAGCGGGATCCCGTAAAATTTCAGGATCGCCATACAGGCTCGTGGCGTACAGGCAGCCCACCAGCTCTGGCCGGTCAGCAGCATTCCGCCGTTCATCGGATGCAGGCAATCCATATCTTTTTCCGACGCCAGCGCGGCGCATACCGCCTCGGCATCGATTGATTCCGGCATCGGCATCAGGGGAAGGATCCCCGTAACTGACGGATCCTCATTCAATTCCTGCATTGTTCGGATCACGTCTTCCGTGGAAGTATCCGCCGGCAATTCCACCACCCGGTGTCCGATCCCCAGGCTTTCCGACATTTTCAGAAGACGGTTCCGGTAGACCCGCGATGCGGAATCATCCCCCACGGAGAGGATTGCCAGATTTACGTCCCTGCCTTCTGCCTTTACGGCATCAATGGTCTTTTTTATTTTTTCTTTACAGGCGTCCGCTACGGGACGACCGCTCATAATAACGGGATCCATATCAGAACAACCCGCTGATCTTTCCGTCGTCCGTTACGTCAATATTCTCTGCAGCCGGTTTCTTCGGCAGACCGGGCATGGTCATGATGTCGCCGGTATAGATTACGATAAAGCCGGCGCCGGCGCTGATCTTCGCATTCTTTACACTGACCGTGAAGCCGGAAGGAGCGCCTAACAGGGCCGGATTATCCGAAAGTGAGTACTGTGTTTTTGCCATGCAGACAGGCAGGTTGCCATAGCCTTCTTTTTCGTACTGATCCAATGCCTGCGCGGCTTTGGTCTGGAATTCCACACGATCGCCGCCGTACACTTCTTTCACAATGGTTGCCACTTTCTCACGCAACGGCAGATCCAGCGAATAGATCGGTTTGAAGCGGGCCATGCCGCTTTCTGCCAGTTCCACCACTTCTTTGGCCAGTTCCGTGCCGCCTTCGCCGCCTTTGGCGAATACATCGCTGAGGGCTACGTTGACGCCCATGCCGGCGCAGAAATCATACACGGCCTGCAGCTCTTCCTTGGTATCCTGTTCGAAAATGTTGATGGCAACCACTACCGGGACGCCGAATTTGAAAATGTTTTCAATATGTTTGCCCAGGTTCGGGAGGCCTTTTTTCACAGCGTCCACATTGGGCTCTTTCAGATCAGACTTGGCTACTCCTCCGTGCATCTTCAGCGCGCGTACCGTAGCGACCAGTACGCAGGCGTCCGGCGCCAGTCCGGCCTGCCGGCATTTGATGTCAAAGAATTTTTCTGCGCCCAGATCTGCGCCGAAGCCGGCCTCCGTAATCGTGTAATCGGCCAGACGCAGGGCTGTCCGTGTCGCCATAACGCTGTTGCAGCCGTGGGCAATGTTAGCAAAAGGCCCGCCGTGGATGATGGCCGGGACATGTTCCAGCGTCTGCACCAGATTCGGTTTTACCGCATCTTTCAGCAGGGCCGCCATCGCGCCGGCCGCATGCAGGTCTTCCGCAGTAACGGGTTTTCCGTCATAATTATAGGCAACGACGATCTTTTTCAACCGTTCTTTCAAATCATGCAAGTTGGAAGCCAGGCACAGGATCGCCATCACTTCGCTGGCCACGGTAATGTCAAAACCGTCTTCCCGCGGTACACCGTGGGCCTTGCCGCCCAGTCCGATGACAATGTTCCGCAGCGCGCGGTCATTCATGTCCACGACACGTTTCCAGATGATGCGTCGCGGGTCGATGTTCAGCGGGTTCCCCTGCTGGATGGAATTGTCCAGCATAGCGGAAAGCAGCATATGCGCCGAAGTGATCGCATGGAAGTCTCCCGTAAAATGCAGGTTGATATCTTCCATCGGCACGACCTGGGAATAACCGCCGCCGGCTGCGCCGCCTTTAATTCCGAAACAGGGTCCCAGAGAAGGCTCGCGCAATGCTACGATGACCTTTTTGCCGATCTTTTGCAAGCCCTGGGCCAGACCTACCGTCGTTGTGGATTTTCCTTCACCGGCCGGTGTAGGGGTAATGGCTGTGACCAGAACCAGTTTTCCGGGTTTCCGGTCTTCTACTTTGCGGATCAGGTCATAGGAAAGCTTGGCTTTATATTTACCGTACAATTCCAGATCGTCCCGATCGATTCCCAATTTTTCCGCTACCTCAGTAACAGGAAGCATCTTCACCTGCTGGGCAATTTCGATATCAGATAACATGATTCCACCCTCCCTCTTCTTGTTGGACCTTTTTGCAACTGATTATTTGTATTCCGACAGATTTTCACAAATCTGCAATGTCAACAGAATCATTTTGATAGCTTATATTTTATTATATACTAAAATTTCATTTACCGAAACCAGATTTCAATTTTTGTTCCAGATTCAACCGTCGTTCCTTCGGCAGGACTCTGTTTATAGGCTTTCCCTGTACCGTGAGGTTCCAGCACCAGTTTTGCTTTCTCCAGCTCTATGGAAATAGCGCGGGCATCGAACCCGGAAAAGTCCGGCACTTTCCATTTGTCTCCCTTTGCTTCCAGCGGCGGGATATGTTTAGGTCTTTTTTCTGTCTGCCCCGGCTTCATATGCGCCTCAAAGCTTGGAAGTCCTTCGCTGCTGCTGGGCTGTATGCCCTTTGCCACCAGGATCTGCTGCAACGTATCGCGGAAGATAGGCGCCGACACCTGTGATCCGTAGAAAGCGCCTCTCGGCGTATCCAGCATGACAAGCATGGCATACTGCGGTTTGTCCGCAGGCACGAAACCAACAAAGGACGCGATATATTTACCCGGCGCATAGCCGCCCTGTTCGGCGATCTTCTGTGCCGTACCGGTCTTTCCTGCAATGCGGTAGCCTTTGATCCGCGCCGTCTTACCGCCGCCTTCGCTGACCACCTTTTCCATCATGGTCCGCATCTGCGCCGCGACTTCCGGCGTGATTACATTCCGCACCACCTGTTTTTTCCCTCTCCGGATCACTTCACCATTCGGCGCCACGATACGGTCGATGATGTAAGGCTTCAGCAGTTCGCCCCCGTTGGCAATCGCGCAGATGGCCCGGAGCTCCTGCAGCGGAGTGACCGCAATGCCTTGCCCGATGGCCAGTGTGGCAATATCCGGCTCGTACATGTTTTTCGGATTGTATAAGATTCCGTCTTCTTCACTGGGCAGTTCAATGCCGGTAGCTTTTCCGAACCCGTACTTTTTGGCCCATGCGATTTCCTTTTCGGCCCCCAGCTTCATCCCCAGCTGAACCATACCGGTGTTAATGGAATACTTTATGACATCTTCAAATTTACACATCCCCATGCCGCTGCCGTCCCAGTTGCTGATGACGCGGTCCGCGATGCGGATGGATCCGGTATCGTTGATAGGCGTATCCGCTGTGACGATTCCTTCTGACAGGCCCATGGTTCCCACAATAGGTTTAAAGACGGAACCCGGTTCATAGATGATGGAAATGGCCCGGTTCAGCCAGTTGGCTGCCGGATATTCTCCAAAATGATTGGGGTCAAAGGTGGGACGGCTTCCCATGGCCAGGATCGCCCCGGTATGGGGATCCATGATCAGGACCGCGGCGCCGGCGGAATTTGTCCGCTTCATGGCATCATCCAGCGCATCCTCAATGACAAACTGCATCTTGCTGTCGATCGTCAGGTACACAGTGGATACCATGGTCTTTTCTTTTGTTTCTTCCGGATCGGTATTTTTATCGGCGATGATCCGTCCCATAGCGTCCGTCTTGAACGTCTGGCGTGTTTCAGCCCCTTTCAGGATGCTGTCAAGCGCCAGTTCCAGTCCGGAAAGACCGCTGTCGTCCGTGCCGACGAAGCCCAGCACCTGAGCCGCCATGGATTTCTTGGTATAGTACCGTTTGCTTTCTGAGATAAAATGCAACCCCGGTATCTTATTTTCTTTTATGATTTTTATGACCTGCTCATAGTCTTTCGGTTCCAGCATGCGCTTGACCCAGACGAACTGGCCTTTCAGCGTGAAGTCGCTATAAAGGGCTTCTTCACTGATATTCAGAACAGGCGCCAGTTTCTGTGCGGCGATCCGCGCCACATCACGGGGAACTTCGTTCTTTCCTGGTTTTGCGCTTTTGTTCATCTCATCCGGGTTCACATACAGGGAATGCACCATGATGCTGACTGCCAGCTCTTCCCCGTTCCGGTCTACGATACGGCCCCGGGGCGTATGGCGTTTGATCTTTTCCGTAACCTGAGTTACCGCACGCTTCCCCAGTTCCGTCCCGCTTACGACCTGTATCCAAAGCAACCGGACCGACACAAGCAGAAATGCTCCCAGCACCAGATATCCCAGTAACATGAGCCGCTTCCGGCTGTCGCCCAGCGTAAATTTACTTTTTTTCATCAGAACGGCCTCCTGTTTCTTTGAGAGGAAACAACACGCAGTCTGCCCTCTTCCACAGGCGGCAGCCCCGCCGCGATCCGTTCTTCCATTAATTCCCGCGCGCTTTCACTGCGATACACGGAAACCACCAGCCCCAACGCAAACATGTTAGTCAGCAGGGAGGTGCCGCCGTAGCTGATAAACAGCAACGGCACGCCTATAACCGGCAGCACGCCGGTGACCATGGCCATATTTGCAACGGACTGCCCGATCAGGAACAGCGTCGATCCGGCTACCAGCAGATATCCCCGCCGGTCTTTTGTGTTCATGGCGATCACGAAGAGCGCCCGGGCCAGAACGATAAAGCAGGCGATCAGGAATAATGCGCCTACATACCCCCACTCCTGGCAGAAGATAGCAAACGCAAAGTCCGTATGGGCTTCCGGCAGGAAAAAGAACTTGCCTGATCCCTGTCCCCAGGGAAGGCCTGTCAGTCCTCCGCTGCCAATAGCCGTCAGCGACTGTGCCATCTGATACCCGCCGCCCTGGGCATCCTTCCACGGATTCAGCCAGAGAGCAATACGCGCCCGCCGATACGGGGCCATCATGGCCAGAAGCCCTACGCCTAATCCGATCAGAGCGATATAGGAAATCTGCCGCATGGGAATGCCCGCCAGAAAGTACATTGCCAACATCAGCGCAAAAACGATCGTCGCCGTCCCCATATCCGGCTGCAGGAAGATCAGCAGCGAAAAGAATCCGGCCATGATCAGCGCCTGATTGGACGGGTAGCCCAGCAGGCTGACCCGAAGTCCCCGTTGGAGACGGTCTCCCAAAAACGAAGCCGCCATCAAAATAACAGAAACCTTCGCAATCTCCGAAGCCTGAAGCGAAAATCCGCCAATATAGATCCAGCGGCGCGATCCGTTGACTACGGTGCCGACACCCAGCGTGGCAAGCAGCAATAATATGGTTACCCCGGCAACGACCATATAGAACCGCGGGCTCATCAAATGCTTATAATTCATCCGGAACCCTGTCACCCAGAATATAATCCAGCCTATGGCAGCATATCCGATGTAACGCACCAGGAAATGATACGGATTGTCTGTCATGGCATCTGCCGTAACAAAGCTGGCGCTGAACACATTGATACAGCCAATGACCATCAGAAGGATCATCAGCGTAATAATGGCGTCTTTTGGATTTTCCCACAACATGAAACGTTCTCGCATAGTAACTTGATGCCTCGCCAAAAAAGAAACCTAAAACCAATAAATGCTTATCGTTTCGGTCTGCCCGTTCATTTTACTTCCGGTCTTCCCCGTCAGCCGGGCGGATATTTTTTGGGGAATGTGTTTCCACTTTTCCCGAACCTTCTGTAAAAACAGCTTCACAGTAATTGATCGGCGTTCCCAGCGCGCTGAATTTCTTTTCGTACTCTGTCTGTACTTCGTTCAGATAAGCGCTGTGGTGCAGATCATAGGAAAGGGCTTTGATCTCCAGCCCGAATGCTTTAAACTCTTCTATGGAAAAGTCAAACAGTTTCCGGTTGTCCGTCTTAAAAAACAGCCGTCCGCCCACGCCCAGCAATTTCTGATACACCCCTAAAAAATTTCGGTGTGTCAGGCGCCGTTTCGCCTGTTTGGATTTGGGCCAGGGATCGCTGAAATTCAGATACAGTGTCCGGATCTCCCCCGGCGCGAACCAGTCTTCCATATAAGCTGCGTTGGCGCTCAGTATCACCAGATTATCCAGCCCGGCGTCCATGGCTTTTTTTGCCGGGTAATAGGAAATATCAAACTGCGTCTCGATCCCGATGAATGCTTTTTCCGGGTGCAGCTGCGCCATACCCGTAATAAATCCTCCCTTGCCGCAGCCGATCTCCAGGCACAGTTCTTTGCCCGGAAACCGTTCCTGCCAGCGGCCTTTAAACTGCTCTATATGTTCCCTGTACAGATATCCGGCCTCTACCACTTCCGGCATAGCCTGTTCTATCCAGGGTTTCTTCCGTAAACGCATGGCAACGATCCTCTATTTATTTGTTTTCGAAGGAACCGGACCCAGTTCGTATTTTTTCAGATACCGGTACAAGGTAACGCGACTCACGTCCAACATGGAAGCCAGCTTGGAAATATTGCCGCCGGCCGATTTCCATACGGAGATGAACGCGTCTTTATCATACTTCCATGATTTTTCCATCGTCTTATCCGAAGGCATCTTAATGTCTTCCGCCTCGATGATGCTGCCGGGCACATGGAAGAACGCCCTCTCAATGACGCCCTGCAGTTGTTTGATATTACCGGGCCAGCTGCAGCCGGTCAGCACTTTCAGCGCTTCCGGGGACAGATGTTTCTGGGGCATATTGTACTGGGCGCTCATTTCCGCCAGAATATGGTTGGCCAGGACCGATATGTCCTTGACCCGTTCCCGCAGCGGCGGGATCCGCATGACCGTATCCAGCACCAGTTCATACAGTTTGCGGCTGAACAGGCCTTTATCCGCCAGCCGTTTCAGGTTGCTGTCGCAGGCGGCAATGACGCGAATATTTAATTTCTTCGGCTCTGACGAACCATACACCCGGAGGCCATTTTGCAGCGCGTCTGCCAGCCGGTCTCCCAGTTCGACCGGCAACTTTTCCACTTCATCGATAAAGAGCGTGCCGCCCATGGCCAGTTCCAGCTTACCGGTCGTCGGCTGCCCGCCTTCCTCCGGTTTTCCGAAAAATTCTTCTTCCATGGTTTTGGGCGAATCATCCGAACATTTTACCACGATAAGGGGCGCGGCCGCCCTTGCGCTGGCCTGATGGATACCGTGGGCCAGGCGCTGTTTGCCGGTCCCCGGCTCTCCCTGCAGCAAGATGTTATTATCCACCCGGGCAATGCGCGTCGCTTTATGCTGCAGCGCAAGAAATTCCGAGGTCTCTCCCACCATGCTGTACAGGCTGTAACGGCTGCTGTATCCGGTGGCATGGGCAATCGTAGTCTTCAGATCCTCAATGGACATGGTCAGCACCACTGCGCCTTCCACATCTTTTCCCACTTTGACCGGAAGAGCCGTCGTCACATCTTCATAGGTCCGGTCCTGGGTGATCCAGGTCACTTCCCGGCGATACGTCGGCTTGCCGGCCAGCGCCTGCCGTACCGGGATATGTTCGTAATTCAGGAATACATCGGCCAGGGAATTGCGGTTGTCCAGCCGCTGCTTTCCATTTTCATTGCAATACTGGATCTTTTCTTCCTTATTCAGCCAGTAAACGCCTACCGGAAGTTCGTTCAGGATCATTTTCTGCACGTCCCAGTAAATCAGCATCTCCAGATAGCGTTCTACCGAATATTTCATGGTCAGAAGCAAAGAGAGAAGAAGATCGTAGGGAAGTTCGCTCTGGTCCACGGAACAGAAAGAAAGGATATAACGGATCTTCCCCTGGACGCAGATAGGCGCGCTGCAGGCATCTCCGTTATGGCTTTCCCGTATCCACATTTCCGGCCCGAACATGAGGAACGGCACGTTATGTTCCCGGGCAATACTGATGCTCGACGTGCCTACGTCGCTTTCCAGCACGCGCATCCCCTGAATGTCATCGATGACCCGCTGGAAGAACGGCATAGCATAATTCTTGATGACATAACCCTGTTCATCGATCAGCAGCATGCTCAGGTTGTGTGTATTGAAATGCTGCTTGCTCTGTTCGTAAAGCCCGTCCACATATTCCACAATATGGGCGTGATCCTTCTGGTGTTCAATAATCTGCTCCCGCGTCAGACGATTCACTTTCGGCATCGTTTCATGCGGCAGATGCATGGCCCGGCAACGCTGCCAGGACTCTGCCACCCAAGGATGGACATTGGGATCGATAATTCCTTCGTCCATGAATTTGTTATAATACGCCGTCAGTTTTTCCTTATTCCGCTTTTCCCGAATCATGTTGTGATTCCTTCTTTCCCCGTTTCAGCAGAAACGGTTACATCATTTTCCTGTCAGTATCCGGCGGGCCGTATAGTAACGGGGTCCCCAGTAACTGTCGTTCAGGTTGCTGAGCATGATTCCCCTGGAACTGGTCGCGTTCCAGAACTGATTATTGCCCGCATAAATACCTACATGGGACGCTCCCGGCTCATAAGTCGTAAAGAAGACCAGGTCGCCCGGCTTCAGCGCCTTTCTGGAAACAAACTTTCCTTCCCGCGCCTGCGTATCCGCCGTCCTTGTAAGGCGGATCCCATGTTTGGCAAATACAAACTGCACATATCCGGAGCAATCAAATCCTCTCGGTGTGGTTCCGCCGAAAACGTAAGGCACGCCTTTGTACTGAGCCGCCGTTTTCAAAATCTTGGTACTGGCCACGCTGCCGCCGTATTCCTTGGCTTCCGCCTGGAATTTCAGTTCCTGGTAGGTAGCGTTATCCAGATTGCCGGTTTCCTTCAGTTTATATTTTTTCTGGAATTTCCGTATGGCTTTACGGGTAGACTTGGTGAAACGACCGTCGGTCTCATCCGGATCAAAGCCCAGCTTCAGCAGATACTGCTGCGCCTGTTTGATCTTCCATCCCTTGTCTCCGACTTTGTATACAGATTTTTCCTCTTCTTTTTTATTCTCTTTTGCTGCTTTGCTCTTTTGCCGCGCCGTCACATCAGCGCCTGTTTTCGGCTTCTGTGCGCGCCATCCCGGAGGTTTGGTCGGCAGCGCTGCCGGGGCTTTGACAGCCGGCTTCGGCGTTGCCGTTT
>DDQB01000070.1 GCA_002342505.1 Acidaminococcaceae bacterium UBA2453 | reverse complement strand
TGCGACGCCTTATGAAGGCGGTACCACCCGGGCCACACAAATTACAATTTCTCGCAAAAGTGTTTACATTTACCATTCATTCGTGCTAAAATAAATAGTCATAGCAGTTGATATATAGGAATTCACGCAAAGGAGGGAACGGTTTGCGTAGAAAATTTTTTGCATTCCTGCTCTGGACCATCTGTATTCTGGTAACCTGTACCGCTTCGGCGGCGTCTTCCGTTACAGATGTGAACTGGGGCGTAGATAAATTTAACGTATTGCGCCTGGTGGTGGATATATCGGAAAACACCAGCTACAACGTCAGCGTGATCCATGACCGGGAATTACAGATCAAAGTGGCCGGCGCATTAGGCTCAAAAGTTCCTCGCAGGGGAACCGTCAAGAGCGACCTGGCCAATACGTTTATCGTGGACAGAGACAATAAGTATGTCACTGTCCGTGTTCCCATGAACAAAAAAGTGCAGCGTTCGGAAGTCAAAAGTTTTCTTTTGAAGAAGGACGCATCCACAGGAAGACCGCCTCGCATCGTGGTGGATGTTACAACTAATAAAGTAAAGAATGCATCCATGAAATACGGCGCGACTTCGGTGCGCCGTCCTGCGGTGAAACCGTCAAAGACCCCGGCAACGCCTGTTGGAAACCGGATTAACTTTGCGACCACCGGCGGACTGAAAGGCAAACGGATCACCATTGATCCGGGGCATGGCGGTTCAGATCCCGGCGCCATCGGACCACGGGGAAATAAAGAAAAAACTTCGACGCTGCTGATCGCCAATTACCTGAAACAGTATCTGGTTTCGCAGGGCGCCATTGTTTCCATGACCCGTACTACGGACGTGGATGTGTACGGTAAGTTTGCTTCCGCAAAGAATGAACTGCAGGCACGGGTGGATGTCAGCACCCGCAACCGTGCGGACGCATTCGTCAGCATCCATCACAATGCTAACAACAATCGCAGTATCGGCGGTATCGCCACGTACTATTATCCGAAGTCCGGCTATGATTACAAACTGGGAAATGCCATCCAGAAAAAGCTGGCGGCGGCTTCCAAAATGCGGAACATGGGGACCCAGCAGGCGAATTTCTATGTTATCAAGCGTTCCTATATTCCGGCGGTATTGCTGGAAATCGGATTCCTGAGCAATCCCAATGAAGAAGCAAAAATTGCCAGCAGCTGGTTCCAGAAGACGATTGCCAAGGCAGTTTTTGACGGATTAAAAGAGTATTTTGGCGGTTGAGGACAGGAGGCGCGAGACTATGTTGAAAAAAATTTGCATGGTACTGATGCTTGTCCTGCTGCTGGCAGTAACCGGATGCGAGCCCACGGAAAAACTTACCGGGAAAACAGGCGAGGTCAAAGATGTGACCGGGCAGAATAATCCGGTCGCAACCGAATTGAAAGATCCGAATCCCCTGACCAGGGAATTTGTGGTGTACCGCATACAGAAAAACGGGGAAGAGATCCTGATCCCGGAAAAGGTTCGTTATGCGGCGGGCAATAAAAAAGCGGAAGAGGCGGCGGTGGAAGCATTGGTGAACACCGATCCGGTTTCCAAACAGCTGACTAACTTGTTCCCTGCCGGTACGCAGGTATTGGGCGTAAAAGTAGACGGCGATACGGCTACGGTAAATTTCAATCAGAATTTTGCATCCCGCGGACAGGGGTCCTTTAATGAACGGATGATGATCAACGCAGTGGTCTGTACCCTTACGGAATTCCCCGCGATCAAAAAGGTGAAGTTCCTGGTAGAAGGAAAAGAGATCGATACCATAAGCGGGCATATGGATCTGCTGGATCCGCTGACGCGGAATCCGGACGTATTGAAAAAGCCGGACAAAAAAAATAAATAAGACAGGAAAGAAAAAGGAGAAAAAATTATATGGATACCCACTCGTGCAGAAAACATCGCAAGGCAGAAAATAATCCGGATAACGCCGGGCCTGTACCCGAACAGCAGCCGTGGAAGAACGGCATCTCAGTGCAAAAAGATCTGACAGAAGAAACGGTCCGTTTCTTCCTGGCCGATGAAAATGCGACGGAAAATTTCGGAAAACTGTTGGGCAGCCTGGCGGCAGACGGCGATGTGTACTGTCTCAGCGGCGACCTGGGCGCAGGCAAGACATTGCTGAGCAAAGGCGTGTGTCAGGCTGTGGGCGTGGAAGAAGAAGACGTGGTGAGCCCCACCTTTTCCCTGATGAATATTTATGCCGGAAAAGTGATGGAGGTCCGCCATTTCGATCTGTACCGTCTGGATTCGCCGGATGAGCTGGCAGACATCGGATTTTATGAATATGTTGGCGGCGAAGGGGTTTCGTTGATTGAGTGGGGCGATCTGTTTTCATCAGAACTGCCCCCGGAATATTTGCAGGTAAATCTTTCGATCGTGCCGAAGGGACGCGTGGTGGAACTGATTCCGCTGGGCCCGCGGTATGAGGCGATAAGCAGGGAAGTGTTGCGGCATGTTAACGCTGGCGCTTGACACGGCGACAGGAGTTTGTACAGTTGGACTGGTACGGGACGGCCAGATACTGGCGGAATACAGTGTTTCCAATGGGCTGACCCATTCGGAAGGGCTGATGCCCCAGCTGGACCAGATGTTTGCCCGTACCGGGATTAAAAAAGAAGGGACAGACCGGATCGCGGTCAGCATCGGGCCGGGTTCCTTTACGGGACTGCGGATCGGGCTGGCGGCGGCGGAGGCCATGGCCTATGCGTGGCATTGCGGGATCTGCGGTGTCAATACGCTAGAAGCCATGGCTTATAATATTCCGGTGGAAGGAGTTACGCTGGCGCCGGTCCTGGATGCGCAGAAAGGTAACTTCTATACGGCGTTTTACGCGTGGAAAGGCGGGGAACTGCAAACATTGCAGCCGGTGGAGATGGTGGACGCGGACGCGCTTCTGCAGCAGTTGCAATCGTTTGGAACACCTGTTATGCTGATGGGCGAGTGCCATAAACTGAAGCAGCGGGTTCTGCCTGCCGGAATTTCCGTTGCGCCGGATCCGTTGCGTCTGCCGAAAGCGTCGTCTGTAGCGTTGGCGGCGGAGAAAATAGACGCGCTGGAGGGAGAGGGTGTCTTTTCCCTGCGTCCGTATTATATCCGCAAATCGGAAGCGGAAGAATTGTGGGACAAACGCCATCCCGAAGAAAAGAAAGGGTAAAATTAAAATTTTGAAAGAAGATGCTATTTTATGCAGGACGTGAAAGAGATCAAGGCAGCAGAAGAAGCAGAGGCGCCGGAAGAAGCGCAAAGCAGCGAAAGTTTTTGGGATCAGTTTGAGTTGGAGCCGCTGTGGAACTGTTCGAATCCGCAGTGGAAAAACCAGCAAATAATTGAACAGAATATGCAGGCGGGGGTTGAGGATATTTTTGAAGGAACAGAATTACCTCCCAGATCTCCTGCGGGGAAACGGTATTTATGGGGTGCGGTGACGCTTCGTCTTTGTAAAGAGGAAGATTTGCCGCAGATCATGGAACTGGACCGGAAAGCCTTCCCCGACCCCTGGAAGCGGGATACCTGGGAACGGGAACTGCAGATGCCTGTGTCCCGCTGGATCGTGGCGAAAGTGGAAGGCCACATTGCAGGGTATGCCGGCATCTGGGTCGTAGCGGATGAAGCGCAGGTCATGCGGATCGCGGTGCAGGAAGAGCTGCGCCGCCTGGGTATGGGATCGCTTCTGATGGATGAGCTCCATTGGCAGGCGCTGATTGCAGGAGCCGACGCTATGACGCTGGAAGTGCGGGAGAGTAATATAACAGCGCAAGACATGTATCAACGAAAAGGTTTTGTTTCTAAAGGGGTAAGGCCCCGCTACTATGCTGATACGCATGAAGGCGCGGTTATCATGTGGCTGGAATTCCCCGAGGAAGAACTGGAAGAAAGAAAAATATTTGACGGAAACGATTTTGATTGGATGAGGCTTGAACCGTAATATGTTTTCAGGATCGTAATTATAATCATGGAACACAAAGATATTTTTATTTTGGGAATTGAAAGCAGCTGTGATGAAACGGCTGCTTCTGTTGTAAAAAACGGACGGGATGTATTGAGCAATATCATTTCCTCCCAGATAGCGATCCACCGCAAGTTTGGGGGCGTGGTGCCGGAAATTGCGTCCCGCAAACATATTGAACATATTCTGCCGGTCATTGACGCGGCGCTGGATGAAGCACAGGTCACGCTGGAGCAGATCGACGCGGTGGCGGTGACCTACGGCCCAGGCCTGGTAGGAGCGCTGCTGGTGGGACTGTCTGCCGCAAAGGCGCTGGCCTGGGCCACAGGCAAACCGCTGATCGGCGTCAACCATCTGGAAGGGCACGTGTTTGCCAATTTTCTGAATGACAAAGAACTGGAACCGCCGTTTCTGGCGCTGGTGGTATCCGGCGGGCACACGGCGCTGTTAAAGGTGACCGGGTACAACAGTTTTGAAATGTTGGGACAGACCCGGGACGACGCGGCGGGGGAAGCCTTCGATAAAATTGCGCGGGTCATGGGGATGCCCTATCCCGGCGGGCCGGAAATTGAAAAGCTGGCGCTGCAGGGAGATCCCAAAGCGATTGATTTTCCCCGCGCCATGCTGGACGATCCTTTCCAGTTCAGTTTCAGCGGGATGAAGTCGGCGGTCATCAACTACCTGCACAATGAAGAACAGGCCCGGCGGACCGTGAATAAAGCCGATGTGGCAGCTTCGTTCCAGGAGGCGGTGACGGATGTGCTGGTACAGAAAAGCGTGCTGGCCATCAAAGCGACCGGGTTGAAAGAAATCGTACTGGCGGGCGGCGTCTCTGCCAATAAAACCCTGCAGGAAAAACTGGCGGCCGCAGCGGAAAAAGCCGGCGCGCGACTGGTGCATCCCACAAAAATCTTATGCACGGACAATGCGGTGATGATCGCCTGCCGCGGCTATTACATGTACCAGGCAGGGGTGACGAGCCCCTGGAACCTGAATGCGGTTCCGGCTCTGAAGTTAGGGTGACAGCGCAGGACGGTTTTTGCATCGGCGAACCGTGGCAGCGTTCATGGAATTCCTGTCAGCAAAAAAGATGGAATGCCATAAAGACAAAAAGTCAAAATCAAAAAACGGAAAAAACAAGATTTTTTAAAAATCACAGGTAAAAAATAAAAAAATACCTGTGATTTTTTATTTTTATCCTTCTTTTTTTCAAAAAAACTGTCGATTTTGAAAAAAACTATGAAAAAATTGTAAAATCAACAAAATTTGTCATTTTGACTATTGCTTTTTTTATAGATATGGCTATAATGATAATTGAACGTTGGCACTCAATGATTTTGAGTGCTAACGATTTGCAAAACTGTTTTAAATTTAGCAAACGGAAAAAGGATTTGTCATTGTTCCGTACCGTTTCGGTTGGATCCGTTTCATGAAATCCAACGGCAGGCGCGCAGGCGATGGATGTATTCCGGATACTGTTTGCTGTAACTCTCACAATGATTTGGAAGCATACAAAATATGATTACGCTTCCGCAAATTAGAAAGGGGACATAAGTAATGTTAAGACCATTAGGCGCAAATGTAGTTGTAAGGGCAGACGCGGTTGAGGAAAAAACAAAAAGCGGTATCTTCATTCCGGATACGGCTTCTAAAGAAAAACCCATGCAGGGCACGGTACTGGCCGTTGGTAACGGCGCTGTCGTTGACGGCAAACGGATCCCTATCGATCTGAAAGTCGGCGATTCCATCGTATTCGCAAAATACTGCGGCACCACGGTTAAATACGAAGGCGAAGAGCTGCTGATCCTGGCAGAACGCGACATTCTGGCAGTGGTTGAACCGGAACCCAAAAAGAAAAAATAATCTTCCGTAAGAAAGCTGCAAAATTTTTGGAAACAGGTTGCTGAAAGAATTTATAAAGTTCTTGCGATAAAAATTTGCAGCGCAGGATTGCGAAAAAAATCAGAACATAAAGGAGATAATCGAAATGGCTAAAGAGATTCTGTTTAATGAAGAAGCCCGCCGCAGTTTGGAACGCGGCGTTGACGCACTGGCTGATGCAGTAAAAGTTACCCTGGGACCGAAAGGCCGCAACGTAGTATTAGATAAAAAATTCGGCGCTCCCACCATCACCAACGACGGCGTGACCATCGCCCGTGATATCGAACTGGAAGATCCCTTTGAAAATATGGGCGCCCAGCTGGTAAAAGAAGTTGCAACCAAAACCAACGATGTGGCCGGCGATGGCACCACCACCGCTACCCTGCTGGCACAGGCTATGATTCATGAAGGCATGAAGAACGTAGCGGCTGGCGCTAACCCCATGATTCTGAAAAAAGGCATCAAAACGGCTGTTGACGCAGTTGTGGAAGCTCTGAAGAAATCTTCCAAGAAGGTAGTTACCAAAGAAGCGAAAGCACAGGTTGCTTCCATTTCCGCAGGCGACGAAGAGATCGGCGGCCTGATTGCCGACGCAATGGAAAAAGTCGGCGACGACGGCGTTATCACCGTGGAAGAATCCAAGACCATGGAAACCCATCTGGAAACAGTGGAAGGCATGCAGTTCGACCGCGGTTACATTTCCCCGTACATGGCCACCGACGCGGAAAAGATGGAAGCTGTTATGAACAATCCGCTGGTTCTGATCACTGACCGCAAGATCAATGTGATCCAGGACATCATGCCGGTATTGGAAAAAGTAGTACAGGCCGGCCGCGAGCTGCTTATCATCGCAGAAGACGTAGAAGGCGAAGCGCTGGCGACACTGGTTGTCAACAAACTGCGCGGCACCTTCAAGGCTGTTGCCGTAAAAGCTCCTGGCTTCGGCGACCGTCGTAAGGCTATGCTGCAGGATATCGCGATCCTTACCGGCGCGAACGTGATCAGCGAAGAAATGGGCCGTAAGCTGGACAGCGCTTCCATGGAAGATCTGGGCAGCGCAGGCCAGGTTCGCGTAAGCAAAGAACTGACCACCATCGTTGACGGCGGCGGCAAAAAAGCGGAGATCAAAGCCCGCGTAGAGCAGATCAAAGCCCAGATTCCGGACACCACTTCCCAGTTTGATAAAGAAAAACTGCAGGAACGTCTGGCAAAACTGGCCGGCGGCGTAGCGGTAATCAAAGTTGGCGCTGCGACCGAAGTAGAACTGAAAGAAAAGAAACTGCGCATCGAAGACGCGCTGAACGCTACCCGCGCTGCAGTTGCCGAAGGCATCGTACCCGGCGGCGGAACCGCGCTGTTGGAAGCACAGTCTGTTCTGGATAAAGTAAAAGCGGTTGGCGACGAGAAGACCGGCGTGATGATCGTTCGTCGCGCTATTGAAGAACCGGTTCGTCAGATTGCCCATAACGCAGGTCTGGAAGGCGCCGTTATCGTTGACAAGATCAAACATTCCAAGAAGGGCGTTGGCTTTGACGCGCTGAATGAAAAATATGTTGACATGATCGCTTCCGGTATCGTGGATCCGACCAAAGTTACCCGCAGCGCGCTGCAGAACGCGGCTTCTATCGCGGCGATGGTACTGACCACCGAAACCCTGGTAGCCGACAAACCGGAACCGAAACCGGCAATGCCTCCTATGCCTCCCGGAGGAATGCCCGGCATGATGTAATGCAAGGCTGAATAATTAACGGCAGACTGCTATGCAGTCTGCCGTTTTTAAATGCTTACGGAAGCGCTGATTCATTCGTCTGCACGCTTATACAGGGTAAGCGCGCAATCTCATTTAATCCTCGCTTCCTTAAATTTGCGAATAAAAAATCCGGCGGCGACGAAGCGTCCAAGTGGATAAAAAAATAAGCGACAGATTGCAATAGCAGTCCGTCGCTTTTTAGTGTTTTATCAGCTGTTTTCCAGATCGTCAAAGTATGCGCATAACCGGGAGCGGTTTTTCACATTGTATCTGTGATAAATTTTAGCCAGGGCTTTCTTGATCGTAATTTCCGCCAGACCGAAGCTTGCGGCGATATCGCGGATCTGGGTCCCGCTGCGAATCATTTTGACCAGTTTCTTTTCACGGTCGGTCAGGCCGTCGTATAAATGGGGGTTCCTGTGGCTCTTGTTGGAAAGCTGAATCTCCAGCATTTCTTCCGGCGAAATTTTAGCCGTAGCGATCGATGTATTGAAATGAACCAGTTCCCAATCGGGGAGTCCGGGTTTTTTGTCCTTGCGACGGCGGAAAATGAACGTCTCGTGCAGGCAATCCTCGGAAGAAGAGCCGTCTTTGTTAGCTACATGCAAATCACAGATGGCTTCACACATCCAGTGGTCCCAACCGAGNNCGTTTGGTCAGGTATTTTTCCTGCTCGATCGTACAAGGCAACAGATTGTCATAGGCTTTGGTCAGGAAGAACTCCACTTTCTTTCTGCCTTCGGCCTGCATGTTTTTGCCTGCTCCAAGATAAAACACATCGGCGGCCAGCATAGAAAATAAATAGTCCAGTTTGTTTTCTCCAAAATATGAATGGACAATTTTCCGCGAAATGATTTTTATCAGGTTTTCTGCTGTTCCTCTCATGTTTTGCTTCATCCCCTCATAGAAAAAAGTTATAAAAATATA
>DDQB01000076.1 GCA_002342505.1 Acidaminococcaceae bacterium UBA2453 | reverse complement strand
TAACCTCTGTGCGACTGCGCGGGAACGCACCGAAGCGTTCGCGACGCCTTATGAAGGCGACGCCACCCGGGCACATAAATTCCTGTTTTTAATCTTCATTCTGCACATGGAATACCATGCAGTAAATGACGGGCAAAACCACCAACGTGATGATAGTCGCCACGGTCAGGCCGCAGGAAATGGCGATGGCCATGCCCCGCCAGAAATCGCTGGGGAACATGGGGATCAGGCCCAGCACGGTAGTGAGAGCTGTCAGCATAATGGGGCGGAACCGTACGATAACCGATTCCGTTACCGCTTTCAGCCGCGGCATCCCCTGGGCCAGATGCTGGTCGATCTGGTCTACCAGCACCGTCCCGTTGCGGATGATGGTGCCAACCAGCGCAAGGGCGCCTGTCTGCGCCATGATACCCATAGGCGTATTGAACAGGAACAGGCCCAGAATAACGCCAACCAGGCCTAACGGCGCAATGCAGGTAACTACGAATACCTTTTTTATATCCATCAGCATGAGCATCAGCAGGATGACCATGATTACGAGCATGGCCGGCACAGGACGCAAAATGGAAGCAAGGGACTTGACGCTCTTCTCCGAAGGCCCGTCGATTTCAATTTTCACGCCATATGGCAGCTGCTTTCGCAATGCTTCCGAAGCGAGCCAGATTTCACTGGTCACGTCATTGCCGGTCACGCTGCCAATAATACCGGCATTGACCGTTACCGTCGGCAGCAGGTTGCGCCGCCAGATCATACCGTCTTCATTCTCATAACTCAGATACGCTACCTGGTTCAGCTGCACGGCGCCTTTGGCGGTCGGGATGCTCATGGTTCCCAGGTCGCTGATATTCTGATGGTCTTTCGGCTCCAGACGGAACACCATGTCAATGGCCTGGTCGCCTTCGTAATACTTGCTGATGCTGTAGCCGCTGATCTCTGCGTACAGGGCAGCAGACACTGCCTTCCGGGTCAGGCCCATCTGACGCAGTTTGTCATCGTCCAGTTCCACTTTTACGGCAGGCGCTTTTTCCATCCAGTCAAAATTAATCATGGTTACATGCTCATTAGCAAGCATGATGTCTTTTAACTTGGCAGCATATTCCTTGGCCTGGTTATCCGTAGGCGCGGTGACGCGGAACATGACCGGGTACGGCGTCGGCGGTCCCAGCGGAATAGAATGGGAATAGCTCTGGACATCCGGGAAATGTTCCTCTATCATCACCCTAATCTTCTTTTCCAGCTGTTTGCGGGCTTCCAGGTCTTTCGCCACCACCACCAGCTGGGCATAATTATCCCGGGGCTGTACCGGCTGGATGACTAGTACGAAACGGGGGCTGCTCTCGCCAACATAGGTAGAGATACTGTTCACGCCTTCCTCTTTTAGCAACATTTCTGTCAGCTTCCGGGCCGCCTCATCGGTGGTTTTCAGGCTGGTTCCTTCCGGCAGGTTCATGTCCACTAACAGCTCAGGCCGCGTAGACGCCGGGAAGAATTCCTGTTTCAGCAGCTTGCCCAGCAACAGGGAACCGATAAAAATGCCGATACTTATGACAATGACCATGACGCGGTGGTGCAACGACCAGCGCAGCAGTTTACGAAACACGTTGTAAAACCCGCCCTGGTACAGGGAAGCCTCCGCTTCCTCTCCCCCGCCCTTATCTTCCTTTTTTAACCAGGAATGGGCCAGGGTCGGGGCCACGGTAGCCGAAACCAGCCAGCTGCTCATCAGCGTTATGGTTACAACCGTGAAAAGGCTGCCGGCATAGGCGCCCACGGTAGATCTGGCAAAGGCAATGGGCATAAAGCTGGCGCATGTAATCATGGTGCCTGTCAGCAGGGGCTTGGCGCAGCTTTCAAAGGCAAAGGAACAGGCTTTGACCCGATCCCAGCCTTCGTTGATCTTCGTTTCGATCATTTCCACCACGACTACGGAATCGTCCACCAGCATGCCCAACGCCACAATCAGGGCGCCCAGGGACATCTTGTGCAAATCAATTCCCGCCAGGAACATGCCCACCATGCTGCACATGAGCACCAGGGGGATGCAGACGGAAATAACATAACCGCTCTGCCTTCCCAGGGTCATCAGGCTGACCACCAACACAATCAGGATAGCTTCCACCAGGCTCTCCACAAACTCGTTGATGGATTCCTTTACCACCTTAGGCTGGTTCAGCACCTGATTGAATTCAAAGCCCAAAGGCAGCTGCCTGTTTATTTCTTTGACCTTTTTGTCCAGGTTTTCGCCCAGCTTTAGATTGTTGCCTCCGTCCACCATGGAAATGGAAATGCCTACGGCCGGCTTGCCGTTGAAATACATCTTGGGTTCAGCCGGTTCCGCATACCCCCTCTCGATTTTGGCAATATCTCCCAACCGCAGGGTACGTCCGTTACCGCTGACAGGGATGTTTTCAATATTTTGCACCGTATCCGGCAGTCCCGTCAGGCGCAGATAGATATTGCTCTTTCCGTTATGCTTCATAGCTGCCGGGGTAACAGAGGTTTCCGCCTGCACTACCGCCGCCAGCTGATCCACGCTCATGCCCAGCTGGGCCAGTTTTTCATTTTCTACCTGGATATAGATTTTTTCCGGCTGTACACCCTTCAGCTCAACCTTTTTTACATCCGGCACCTGCACGATATCGTCTTTGATACGGCTGGCTACCTTGCGCATCTCTTCGTAAGAAAAACTGTCGGAGGTGATGGCGTACACGTTGCCGAACACGTCGTCAAAGTGGTCGTTAAAGTACGGCCCGTACATGTCCGCGGGCAGCTCGCTCCGTTTGTCATTGACCAGGTTGCGCAAATCCAGCCAGTGGCTGGGGATGGTTTCCGAAGGAATACTCTCCTTCAGATACACATTGATCACACAGACGCCCGGCCGGGAATAGCTGGTAACATAATCCACATCGTCTACGGTCTGAACCACTTTTTCAATTTTATCCGTTACATGCATCTCCATCTGTTTGGCCGTAGCTCCCGGCCAGGCAGCGGAAATAACCATCTGTGTCAGAGGGAAGCTGGGATCTTCCTGACGGCCTAACACCCCATAACAGATGATTCCCATGACAGCAATCATGGCAGAGAAGAAGTGAATGACCTGTTTATGTTTAATTGCCCATTCTGCCCAGTTACTGTTCATTTTGCCTCACTGCTTTCCAGACGCACTTCCTGCCCTTCCGCCAATTTAGTGATGCCGCCAGTGACGACCACATCACCTTTGGACAACCCATCCGTGATCCGCACGCTGCTGCCTTCAAAGCCGGCCGTTTTAACAGGGACCAGGGTCGCCTTTTTATCCCGGATGACCCAAACCTGCGCCTGGTCTCCGGTCTGGTAGATGGCCCCGGCAGGAACAAGGATCGACTTAACTGTTCCTGCGTTCAGCGACACCTTGGCCGTCATGCCCAGCCTTGCCTGGGAAGGCATGGAATCCACGGAGACCTTCACCTTATACGTACGGGTCACAGAGTCAGCCATAGGCGCAATCTCACTGACATGGCCGGCAGCTTTCAGATCATTCAGCGCCCAGAATGTAATCGTAGCAGGCTGATTCAGGCTGATCTGCCCCAAGCGGTTCTCCGGTACATATATCTGAATCTCCCGGCTGCCGTCCCGCACCACGGTAGCTACCGGCGTGCCGGCGCCAACGACCTGGCCAATCTCTCCGGAAATGGAAGCAACCGTACCGTCATGGTCGGACACCAGCTGCGTATAACCCAACTGGTTCCGGCTGGCGTTCCACTGGGCTTCTGCGCTTTTCAGGCCGGAAGCCGCCGCATCAAACTGGGTCTTATACTGATCCCGGACCATGGCGCTGACAGCGTTCTTTTCAAACAACGCATTGTACCGGTCATAATTATCTTTCGCCAGTTTGTAATTAGAGACCGCAGCCTGATAAGCAGCCTCTGCCGCGTCATAACTTTGTTTTACATCTTTGGGATCGATCTCCATCAGCACCTGGCCTTCACGCACAGAATCCCCCAGATTGATATGACGGGCCACGATCTTTCCGGTTACCTGGAACGCCAGATTGCTTTCGTACTTGCCCCGCACCTCGCCCGGATAAACTGCCGTATCATTCGCCGCAGTCTCTCCGATCGTTACCGTACGTACTACCGGGACAACAGGAGCTTCCAGCGCTGGCGGCTGCAGCGCCGAGAATATGCGCCAGCCCACAAAAAGGACAGCCGCAGCCCCAATCATCATATAATGTGTTTTTGTCAGTTTAATCTCAGGTAATTCCATTATGCCTCCAATCCGCCACGCCCTTTCTGATAAAACAGGAAAAGACAAGTTGACGGCGCTTATATATTACGGTTCCACAATATTAAAATCCTGTGCAAACGGCGTCATATACTTAATCAGACGTACCGGAACCGTTTTTTCTCCTTCTGTCAAAAGAGTCGGGAACACTTCTTTTCGCCCGATCATCAGTCCCAGAAGCTGCATCCGGCTACAGGCCATCGTGCAGTCTGCCTGTTTGCTTTCCCCGCCCGGATGGACCAGAAGCACGCCGGCCATCCGTTTGACAAAGAAGGTTTCCCCGGTATCCGAAATTTTCAGGTTCATGGAAAAATCATCAGCCTGCGCCTTGATGGAATCTGTACTGATACTGATAAAGTCCAGCATCATGCCGGCCGTCATGCCCGACTTTGTATCCACGGAACCTTCCGCCTTCTTTTTGCCCACAGCCTGGTTGCCGCAGCGAAGTTCCAACGCGCCCGTCAGATAGGCGTTGCGCCAGATCCCACTTTCTGCCTGATACCCCAGCTGCTCCAGCGCATCTGCGCAAAGCTGTCGCGCCTTCGTATTATCAGGATCGGCAAAGACAAGTTCCCTGGTAACCTGCGCCACCCACTGGTACTCGCCTTTTTCATAATCTTTACGGGCTTTTTCCAGCACCGCATCCGGGTCTCCAAGATATTCCACCCACTTTTTCGCCGTATCGACCGGCGTCAGCAGATTCAGGTTCACCGGGTTCGCGTCATACCACCCCAGATACCGCTGGTACACTGCCTTGACATTATGACTCAGCGTGCCGTAATACTGCCGGATATACCAGACCTTATTCAATTCTTTCGGCAGCGTCAGCATACGGGCAATTTCCACCGAGGTGTAACCCATGTTGGCATAATGCAGCGTCTGATCGTTGATATATTTATAAACTGCCGCCGTGTCTTCCAGATATTTCTTAATCGTTTCTTTGCCCCAGTGAGGCCAGTTATGGGACTGGAACACAACGTCCGTCTGATCGCCGAACAGGTCTTCCGCTTCCAGAATATATTTGGACCAGTCGCTGGCGTTACGCACCTGGGCGCCCCGTAACGTATACAGATTGTGCAGCGTACCGGTACAATTTTCGGCTACCCACAACGCGCGATATTTGGGAAAGTAGGCATGCATTTCCGCCGGGGCTTCCGTGCCCGGCGTCAGTTGGAACCGGATCTCCAGCCCGTCAATCGTCAGCGTCTCATTGGTCTTCACTACATAGGTCGGAGGCAGCAGTCCGATACTGCCTAATGACTGCCCCAGCCCGATGCCGATCGCCATCTTTCCTTTGATCCCCGGCTTCAGATGATTGCCGTACTGGTACTGGGCCCGCCGCCCCATCGCAAAACCTGCGTAGATGTTTTCACTGACAGCATGCTCTAAAAATCCGTCCGGCGCAAGGACCGCCACTTTCCCGCTGGCCAGCTGCTCCGGAAGGGAAAGCGTTGCGTCTGCCGCATCTTCCATTTTAATCAATCCGTAAATGCCGCCGTAGTGGTCAATATGAGAATGACTGTACAGCACCGCAACAATATGCAGCGGGCCAAAATGCTTCCCAATCAGCGCTTTTGCTTCCCGCATATCTTCTTTGCACATCAGCACGTCAAACACGATCCAGCCGTTGTCCGTGCGTATAAAGGTCGCGTTGGCCATGTCGTAGCCCCGCACCTGATAAATACCGTCGCAAACTTCAAACAGGCCCGCGTAACTGTTAAAAAGCGTATTACGCCATAAACTGGGGTTCACACTGTCCGGCGCCTTTTCAAAATCGTTCATGAAACGGTAGTCCGCCACGTTCCAGACTACATTCCCGTTTTCATCACGAATTACGAGAGCTTCCGGCGCTTCAATCAGCCCTCGCAGAGCATTTTCCTTTTCCGATTCATCAGTAAAATCCAAATCCTGATACCAGGACGCATTGGCTTTTTTTGTAAAATCCGTCGCTCCCCTGGAAAGAGTTGCGGCATACGCTGTTCCGCCAGCCACAGTGTCCTTTGCAATCGTTGCCGTCCCGGAAGTCTGCAATTCTTCTTTCATGCTTTCTACCCCTCTCTTATGAAAATGGAAAGAACTCTTACTCAAAACACCTTTTACAGGTTTCGATCAAATTATAAAATCGCCAGCAATAACAGCGGAACAAACAGGATAACCTGGTATTTTTTCCGTTTCTCTTCCGGCATCGCTTCTTTCAGTACCATCAGGATCAGGTTCAGATTGGACATAATAATGAAGAAGATTCCCCGGCTTTCAAAAAACATGCCCATTGCCTCGTTGTGGCTGATGTTATAGGGCATGATCGCCAGATCCGCTCCAATATAGGAAAAAAGGATAATCGAAACAGTCATCCCCAAAAAAGCCGGGAGGATGACCCGTTTGATAAACACAACATCCCGTATACTCTCCTGTCGGTGACGGTACATCATGGTCAGGGTACAGGAAAGCGTGGCAAGCAAAATCAATGTAGCCGCAGCTACATGCATCCGACGCGTATTCATGAAGAAAATAAACAGGTTAAACGCAAGGGCGATCTTCCCGATGAGTGGCGTCTGCGCAAGGCTATAATACATTAGCAACTCTTTCATACATGTATCCCGCTTTCTCATGGAGCGCAATTATTACTATTTTATTCCACGCCCATATATACTGCTTCATCCATCATGCCCTCGTTCTTGGACAGAGCTGTAGTCACCGCGATATCCCCAATCGTGTTAATCGTGGTACGGAACATGGAAGTCAGCGGGTCGATGCCCAGCACGATTGCCGCCGCTTCCACGGAAACACCGAAGGAAACAATGATGGAAGTCAGGCAGACAAAAGATCCGCCCGGCACGCCAGGCGCTCCGATGGACAGTGCGACGACCGTGACGAAGAGTGCCCAGACAAAAGCCGGCGTCATCTCCACCCCATACATCTTCGCCAGCAAAATCGCCTGAATAGAAAAGTAGAAGCAGCCGCCGTCCATGTTGACGGTAGCCCCAAGGGGAATGGAGAAGGAAGACAGCCGGGGCGATCATCATATTGAGGGAGTTCAGGAACATGGTACGGATACTGTTGACCACATTTTTGTTCAGCATCTCGATCATCTCCGGAGACACTATGCTTTTCAACACCGCCCCGGCCAAAATACCTAACACCATGGCGAACAGGGTGTAGCGGATTTGCTTGTTCCCCGCCTCTCGCACTCGGATCGTCACAATGTTCAAACCGTTTTTGTGGGCGTAAGAGAGCTGCTCCTTCTTTGATTTCAGGAACACTGTCCGTACATAGTCCGGATCCTCCTCGTTCCATTCCTCCAGCATCTGCAGCGGATTATACTCATCGCCCTTTGTTTCCAGGCGCAGCGAAACATCGCCGAAGCGTTTCCGAACCTTCACTTTGTCGCAAACCACCGGACGTTTGGAAAGCTGCAGAGAATAAATATGTTCCACCAGCAGTTTACCGGATTCCGCTTCTTTATCGGACACACCCAGCTTCTGCAACGTATCGCCTATCGCAATGACAGTCTCCCTGAAACCGTCGGGGGTAAGTTCAAAAGTACGCCATCGTTCCAACATTTCACTCACTCCTCGTATAACAAAAAACTACATATCCTTGCTTAAATTGCTCCAGGCATCTGCCAGTGCAACGCGCATATATTTTACTTTTGCAAACTTCGCGCCATTAGCTTCATCTTATTCATCAATTACAGTTTACCATCCATTTGTCAGATTTCAAGACAACCTTCCGTAAGATGTCAGTTTTTCCCGTGAAATGTTTAGCAAGGCTGTCTTGCGCCAAATACTTCTGCAGTTTTGCGTTGATACAATCCCTTTTTTTACTGCAATCCATCCTGCCTCATTACCTTGCTTCAACCGATTTTTCCGTATCCTGTTTTTCTTTTCCCACCCAGTACACCAACAGGCGCACCCTGCCGTCCTGCTGGCTGAAGACCACTTCGCCGCGGTATTTCTTTTGGAATGCAGACAGGGACACCATGCCAAAACCATGTCCTTGCAGAGTTGTTACGGGCAGTCCGTCTTCCCCAGTGACAACAAATTCATCAAACCGGTTCTCTACCGAAAGGACATACTGCGGCGCATGATATTGAAGCGACAGGCTGATGGCGCGCCGGTCTTCCGGCTGCTTCATGCTTGCATTGATTGCGTTTTCCAATACGTTGGCCAGCAACATGGCCAAGTCGTTTTCCTCTACCGTCAGTTCAGGCGGCAGAAGCACGGAGTGGGTCACGGGAATTCCCTGCTCCTCTGCCCGGCTGAGATAAATAGCCAGCACCGCGTTGACCACCGGATTGTGACAGTAGGCAGGCAACGTAGTGGAAAGCAGTTCTCCCTCCTGCGCTACGATCATCTCTTCCGCTTTTTTCGTTTCACCGCTTTCCAGCAACGACAGCAGCACCCGGTTGTAATGACGCAGATCGTGACGGATGCGCATCACGTCCTCCTGCCGTTCCCACATCATCCGCGTATAATCTTGCAGTGAATGCATACGCTGGTTCATTACCAGGTAATTTTTCTCCTGCAGATGCGCTTCCTCCTTGCGCCTTGCCAGCAACAGGATAAACCGATAGATGATAAACACCCAGAAGAACAGGATCAGCCGCGAAATGTGATCGTTCCAGGAATAGACCATGCGGTCATCGGTTAAAAGCAGCATATGGCTGACCCCCATGCCCAGAGGCAGCAACGCCATGTAATAGCCTGCCGGTTTTTCCGCGAACAAATAGGCAGGCGGCAACAGACCGCGGAACAGGGAAACCGACACTGGCAGCGTCGCCACAAAACAAAGCAGATAAAGCATCGTGTGCGCCAGAATATGCTCCTGCGTCGCAGAAAAGAAAGTATTAAATTCCGTAATCACGGTACCGCTGACAGTATGGAGCAGCAGCACCCACAAAATCTGCATGCCTACCACAAAGATATGGCGCATGGTTTCATTTTTTATAACAGCAAAGGAAATAATCAGGTAGGGAAACGGCCCTGCAAACATCGCCAGCTTATAAGTAAAAGTATTGATTCCCTGTATGGAAAACAGGACGCCGTACCCTGCGGAACTCACCAGCGCCCAAAGAGCAAAAAAGCTCCAGAGACGCCGGCCGGTCTGCTGCGTTATTTCTTTTTGAAAAGGCAGATAGCGAAGCCATGCTCCCAGCAACTGGATGACCGTAACAGCCAGCGCCAGCCCGATGTAAGTTGTCATACACAATATCCTTTAACAAAATATGCTGCGTCATCTTGCAGCAGAAATCATTCTGACTATAACTAAAACAAAATGAAACAGTAACCGTTCCGACTGAATTTATAGTATAATTATAGATAGAAATAACATGAAAAGCAAGAAGGGTTGGTAATGATGAAAATCGCAATTGTGGAAGATGACCGGATCGACCTGCAGCACCTGAGCCGCACACTGAAAGAGTTTTGCAGTGAAAATGACATCCCCTGCCAGCTTGATACCTTTACGGAAGGCGAAGCATTTCTGCAAAGCTTTGTTCCCGGCAAATATGAGATGATTTTTCTTGACAATTATATAGGAGACACGCTGGGCGTTACATTGGCCCGCCATATCCGGCAGGAAGATACGGCGGCAGACCTTGTCTTTGTTACTATGAGCCCGGACTTTGCCGTGGAAAGCTACGACATCGGTGTCCTGCACTACATCATGAAACCCATCACCCCCGATGCTGTCGCCAAGGCATTCCTGCGCCGGAACGCCAACCGAAGTACAACAGCTCCTATGGTGGAACTAACAGTGAACCGGGTGCCGGTACGGATTCCCGCCGATTCCATTTTATACGTTGACATATTGGATAAGCTCGCAACCTTCCATTGCAAGACGCAGGTCCTGAATGTCTACGTCACACTGGATAAGATTATGGAGCTTTTACCGGCGGACAACTTTTTGCGTCCCAACCGCAGCTGCATTTTAAACATGGACTTTATTGCACAGATGAACGACCACGCATTTCTGCTGAAAAACGGCGCAGCCATTCCCGCCAGCCGTCTGGTCTGGTCGGAAGTAAAACAGAAATATATGGAATTTTTATTAAAGAAGCAACAATAAAAAAATTGAAGGAAAAACGCCTGCTACATTTCAATTTCTATGCAGCAGGCGCTCCTTAGCTTTACCTTCCGCAAGGCCGGCAGCTTTTGCGCAGTTCATTTTCTTTTACGTCTTAAAGCAGGGCTACAGATTATTATCAAAGATAGTCTGTAACCCCGCTGTCCGTTTTTAAGCGTACTTTAATAAGCCCGATGCTCTGAAATCACTCCCGATGTTATTCTCTTTACCTTTATTTTTCAGCACTTTTGGTTATTTCCCAATCTTTGCTTCCAAACGGGCCAGCGCTTCTTTCAGCGCCTCAATTTCATCCCGCTGCTGGGCGTTTTCTTTCTTTTGTGCCTCTAATGCTTCGCCCTGGGCAGCAATTATCTCATCCTGGGCGGCAATTTTCCGCGCCATAGCAGCCTTGCTGGTGCCGAAGCCCTTGCCCTTATCCAACGCGAAGCTGATACCAGCGTTGATCATGTTCTCCCCGTTGCCAAAGGCGCCGCCTACGCTGAGCATCACCTTTTCCGTCGGACGGTAGAACATTCCCATAGCCATGGCATTGGCGCTGTGGTAATGGCCGTAGCCCAGCCCCATGGTGAACTTATCGTCCGTGTCAATGGGGTGCAGCGCCGCCAGGGCCGCCGCTCCCGCGCCTACCTTGTTCAGCCGGCTGTCCACTTTGTTAATGCTGTTACTCAGGTTGACAGCATTATTGTACGCACCCTGGGCAACATCCTGCACCTGTCCGACAGTTGCTGCATCATTCGCGTCTGTGCCGGGGGCCACATGGGTGATGCGGCGTTCGTTACCGGCCGCGCCCACGGACACTACATTGTCCTCGGAACCATCGGAACCGGCGCCTAAAACGACGGAGTTGCTGCCGGCCACATTCATAGTGCTTCCGTCCGAACTGCCGCCCAGCACAACGGTATTGCTGCCTGTCACGTTTACGTTATTGCCCAGAACAAATACATTATTAGAACCGGCAGCCACCGTGTTGGAATTACCTACGCTGTAAGAGTTCGTTCCGTTAATAACGCTGGGGTCGCCGATTGCGCCGCTATGGTCACCAGTGACCTGATTGCCAAAGCCAATGGCAATCGATTGCTTGCCTCTTGCTTCATTCTTCTGTCCGCCCACCTCGTTACCGATGGAAATGGACTCGCTGCCGCTGGCTTCGCTACCCTGGCCCATAGCGATCTGCTTGCTTTCCCCTGCAAGTTTCACCTCACCGTTCTCACCTTTGTTCAGGTAATCATACACCTTGTCGCCGTCCACGTATCCGTGGTTATTTTCCTCAACCTTGCCGTCTGTGGTCAGGGCGGCAGTCACGTCCTTCGTGGTGCCACCTTCCTCTTTTATGACCAGATTGCCGTCGATGACAGTAGTCTTGGCGCCGGATGCGTCTTCCGTAACCGAAATGGAATTCTTCAGATCATTGACATCCTTCACCAAGCCGCTGTTTGCGTCGCCAACAACAACCTTCACCGCTTCAAACTCCGTCTTATCCGCCTTTTTGTTCAGCAGCGTATCCGAATCCTCTTTCGTGTACGCGTCTTCAATGCCGTACCCTTTCAGTGTGTTGGCCTTGTCCGCCTTTTGGGCAAGCACGGTTTCGTTTGCAGTTACCTTTTTACCTAAAGCTGTAATGTCACCGGCGTTCTTTTCAATCGCGGTCTTGTTGGCTGC
>DDQB01000037.1:55232-56420 GCA_002342505.1 Acidaminococcaceae bacterium UBA2453 | reverse complement strand
TTTAGAAAGTTCTTTGCCGAAATTTTTTCCAAAAAAATTTTGCAAAAAAATTCCCCGATTGCAACTTGCTATTGCAATTGGGGAAAAATCTTTAAAAACTTTTTAGAAAAAACGGAAATAGGCCAGCACAAGAATGCCCAGCGCAATGCGGTAATACCCGAAAGGAACGAAGTTGTGTTTCTTAATGTAGCTCATTAAAAAGCGGATGACGAGAATGCTGACAACAAATGCGACGGCGCAGCCCACGGCTAAGATGAGCAGTTCGTTGGCGTTGAACACGAAGCCCATGCGCAGGATGTATTTGATCAGTTTCAGCAGCGATGCGCCGATCATGACGGGAATGGCCAGGTAAAATGTAAATTCCGCCGCCACGCTTCGCTCCAGGCCAATCAGTAGACCGCCGATGATGGTGGATCCGGAACGGGAGGTCCCGGGCACCAGGGAAAGTAATTGGAAGACGCCTACCTGAATCGCTTTTTTGTAAGAGATGTCTTCTACCCGTTTTACCTGGCCGGATCCTACGTTGCGGGATTCAATCGCGATGAACAGGATGCCGTAGAAAATCAGTGTGATGGCTACTACTTCCGGCGTGAAGAAATGTTCTTCCATCCAGTCGTTGAACAGGATGCCGATGACNNGCAGGCAGGCAGGCTGCAATGATTTTGCCCCACAGGTCCAGCGTGGCGCGGTCCAGCGTAAGGGCGCCGTTTTTCTTTTTCAGGGGCCAGATCTTTTCAAAATACAAAAGGATGACGGCCAGGATGGCGCCTAACTGGATGACCACTTCAAACAGTTTATAAAATTCGGCGCTGACGTTTAAATGGATAAATTCATCCAACAGGATCATATGCCCGGTGGACGAGATGGGCAGCCATTCCGTAACGCCTTCTATAATGCCAAACAACACGGCTTTCAGTAATTCAATCAAAATAATTATCTCCTAACAGTCTGTAATATAGCGCTTTCCTATTGTAGCATATTTCTAAAAAAAAGCTACTGTAAATTTTGTTTTTGGCAAAAAATGCCTGATTGGATCCAACCGGCATTGCATTCGTGGAAGCAAAAAGTTCGCACATTGGGACGGCGTTTAGTGTATAATTAAGGAAACATTGCGTCAATGTCCCGTGACGCAGCATCGGTTTTAGGCATGTGCCAGCGAATGGGCGCCGGATCAGGCCATTTTGGGGG
>DDQB01000037.1:14515-55110 GCA_002342505.1 Acidaminococcaceae bacterium UBA2453 | reverse complement strand
GGTCGTTTTTCCGACCAAAGGCCGGCCTGGAGCTTAGAAATTGTAAGCTACCCAAAACTGATACAATGTATATTGCACAGGATGCGTTCAGTGTCTGCTGCTTTCCCATTTATGAGCGATTTTGAGTTGTTCAGCGCGATGATGATGGTTTTGGCCATTGTTGTTAAACTGTTAATCTGCTTAATAAACGCAAAAAAGTAGCCGCCCACGACTAAGGCAAGCGGTTACTTGTAACTGATACATACCGCCTGTCTATCATATATTAATGAGTTCGTGGGGTGTAAACCAGCTAACCATGCTGTCTCGAGAAAAAAACCGGTTTTCCCCCGGAATCGGTATGCTGGTTTGAATTTGTGCGCCCGGGCTGACGCCTTATGAAGGCGACGCAAACCAAGCGCACAAATTTTACATTTACTTCGCGTGTTTTAACACAATATGTGGTATAATATACGAATCAAACAATGATTACAGCAAAACGCGACATACACCAGGAGGAATCATGCTTGAATTAAAGAATATCAGCTTTAACGTGCAGGATGAGAAAAAAGAAAAAGAAATCATCCGGCGCCTGGATTTAAAAATTGACGACGGCAAGTTCGTGGTGGTGACGGGCCCTAACGGCGGAGGCAAATCCACCATGGCCAAACTGATTGCCGGAATTGAGACGCCGACGGAAGGCAGAATTCTGTTCAACGGCGAAGACATTACGGAAAAAAGTATCACGGAACGGGCGAAGCTGGGCATCAGTTTTGCGTTCCAGCAGCCGGCCCGGTTCAAAGGCATAACGGTACTGGACCTGCTGCGCATTGCGGCAGGCAAACAGCTTTCTGTGAGCGCCTGCTGTGAATATTTATCTGAAGTGGGCCTGTGCGCCCGGGATTACATTAACCGGGAAGTGAATGCGTCTCTTTCCGGCGGCGAATTAAAGCGAATTGAGATCGCAACGGTGCTGGCGCGGGGAACCCAGCTTGCCATTTTTGACGAGCCGGAAGCGGGCATCGACCTGTGGAGCTTCCAGAACCTGATCCGAGTCTTTGAGAGGATGCGTACGGCCAATACCCGGTCCATCCTGATCATTTCCCATCAGGAACGAATCCTGGAAATTGCCGATGAGATCGTGGTGCTGGCCAACGGACAGGTGGCAAAGCATGGAAAAAAAGAGGAAATCCTGCCCGAACTGCTGGGTACGAACAATGCAGTAGGCGTATGTGGCTGCCTGAAAAGGAGGGATGACTGTGATTGATGAAATTCAGAAACGACTGCTGGCGGAAATTGCGGATCTGCACACCGTTCCCAGCGGCGCGTATAATATCCGGGCCAACAGCCAGATGGCGGCCCGCAATACTACCGCGAACATTGATATCATTTCCAAAAAGGATGTAAGCGGCATTGACATCCGTATTAAACCCGGCACGAAGAATGAGAGCGTGCATATTCCGGTGGTGCTCAGCGCCAGCGGCATCAAGGAAACAGTGTACAATGATTTTTATATTGGGGAAAACTGCGACGTGGTGATCGTGGCCGGCTGCGGCATCCATAACTGCGGCGTGCAGGATTCGCAGCATGACGGCGTGCATCGGTTTTTTGTAGGAAAGAACAGTAAAGTAAAATATGTGGAAAAGCATTACGGCGAAGGGGACGGACGCGCAAAACGGATCCTGAATCCGGTGACGGAAGCATATCTGGAAGAAGGCAGTTCTATGGAAATGGAAATGGTACAGATCAAAGGCGTGGATTCCACCGTCCGCACTACGAAGGCGGAACTTGCTGCCAATGCGTCCCTGGTGGTTCGGGAACGGTTGATGACCCATGGAACGCAGACGGCAAAAAGCATTTATGAAACCTATCTGAACGGCGACGGAGCTTCCGCGGATGTTGTGTCCCGTTCCGTAGCAAGAGAAGAATCCTTTCAGGAATTTTCATCGCGCATTACAGGTAACGCGGCCTGCAAAGGTCATACGGAATGCGATGCCATCATTATGGACAAGGCCCGGGTACTGGCGATTCCGCAGTTGGACGCTAACAATGTGGACGCGGCGCTGGTGCACGAAGCGGCAATCGGTAAAATCGCGGGAGAACAGATCATTAAACTGATGACGCTGGGGTTGACGCAGGAACAGGCGGAAGAGCAGATCATCAACGGATTTTTGAAATAAGGATGCGTCGATTTTAAAAATAAGAGAATGAATTCGGGAGGCCGGGTTCATTCTTTTTCCTTTCACAATGAAAATATGATATAATACTTTATTCGGAAATATAAACGTTTTCGAAATAAAATAGTGCGGAAAAAATTTTTGGCTGCAAGCATTCGGAAACGGAAGTGGCTGCGCAAAAATTATTTGCAGCAGCAAAAGCAGAAAGAAAAAAATTGAGCAACAAAAAATTAACGGAGTGCGATATGACGGAAAATTTGCAATCGGAAAATATAAAATCGTTACGTTACGCTATTTTAAATTACGGCTGCCAGATGAATGAAAGTGATGCGGAACATTACGCAGGGCAGCTGGAAGAGATGGGTTACGCGCGGACGGAGGAACTGGCCAGGGCTGATGTGATTCTTGTGAATACGTGTTGCGTGCGGGAAAGCGCCGAGTTGAAAATTTTGGGTAAGATCGGCGAACTGAAACGGATAAAGGCGCAGCATCCGGGACAGGTGATCTGCGTGGCCGGCTGTATGGCCCAAAAAGATGGCGAGGCGCTGGCAAAAAAATATCCGCAGATCGATCTGTTGCTGGGGACTTCGTACGTGAATTCGTTTCAGAAAATTTTGCAGGACTATCTGGATGAACGGAAGAAAGGTGTGTTCACAAATTTAGCCGTGCAAAGCAGCGAGTTCGAGGGACACCGGGTTCGGGAGAGCGGTTTCAGCGCCTGGATTCCCATCATGTACGGATGCAATAATTTCTGCACGTATTGTATTGTGCCATATGTGCGGGGACGCGAGCGCAGCCGCAGTATCGAAAACATTTTGGAAGAAGTGCGGGCTGCGGTTGCCGCCGGTTATACGGAAATTACCCTGTTGGGACAGAATGTGGATTCCTACGGCAAAGATTTTCTGCGGAACCATGAAGAAGAAAAACTGCGTTCGGTGACCAGCGCGGCCGGGGGAGATGCAGACGGCACGCTGCAGACAGAACCGTTCGCCGCGTTGCTGAAGGCGGTGGATCAGACGCCGGGAGTGGAACGGGTGCATTTTATGACTAGTCATCCGCGGGATATGTCCGAAGAAGTGATCCGGACAGTTGCGGAAGGCGTCCACCTGTGCGAACATTTCCACGTGGCGCTGCAAAGCGGAAGCAGCCGGATCTTAAAGGCCATGAACCGCGGCTATACGCGGGAGCGGTATCTGGAACTGGTGCAGACGATCCGGCGTTACATCCCGCAGGCTTCCATTACCACAGATATCATCGTAGGGTTTCCGGGGGAAACGGACGAGGATTTTGCAGAGACCTGCAGTCTGGTGGAAGAGATCGGGTTTGATTCCGCTTTTACGTTTATCTATTCTAAACGAAGCGGCACGCCGGCAGCACGTATGCAGGATCAGATTCCGGATGACGTGAAGCACGTCCGGCTGGAAAAACTGATGGAAGTGCAGAACGCTCAGTCGCTGCGCATCAACCGGCAGCTGGTAGGTAAAACGGTGGAAGTAATGGCGGAAGGGCCTACAGAGAAAGATCCAGGCATCTGGAACGGACGCACCCGCGGAAACAAACTGGTACTGTGGCATCAATCTGCGGAAGCCGCAGCGTCTGACAAAAAGCAAACGGATGAAGCTGCATGCAAAACTGCAGCCGCTCAGACGAAAGGGTGCGACCTTCCGGTGCACCCCGGCCAGCTGGTACATGTAAAGGTGGAAAGCGCTCAGACCTGGCTGGTAAAGGGCAGCAGAATTGATTGAGAATGGAATGACGGAAGAAGATTGGATTTCATCCGGTTTATAACGTGCTTTCGGGGACGATACGGAGGAACTATGGCGAATGCATTGACGCCGATGATGCAGCAGTATCTGGAATTCAAGCAGCAGCATCAGGATGAATTGCTGTTTTATCGCATCGGTGATTTTTATGAAATGTTTTTTGACGACGCGAAAACTGCGTCGCAGGAGCTGGGGCTCACGCTGACCGGACGGGACGGCGGACTGGAGGAACGGGTACCAATGTGCGGGGTGCCGTATCATTCCGTGGAGCCGTATATTGCGAAGCTGATTAAAAAAGGTTACCGGGTTGCCATCTGCGAACAGGTGGAAGATCCGAAGCTGGCTAAGGGACTGGTGAAGCGAGAGGTCATCAAGATCGTGACGCCCGGCACATCTCTGAGTGAAACGCTGCTGGAAGAAAGCGGCAACCGTTATCTGGTGTATCTGCAGGAAGACGACGGCGTGCTTTGTATGGCGCTGGCGGATGTTTCTACCGGGGAATGCCGTTGGTACACTGCCAATGGCAGCGAGCGTCTGCTGTCTGTGGAAGAACAGATGTTTCGCCTGCAGCCTTCGGAGATCGTACTGCAAAGCGGAATTGAACAGTGGAACGATCTGGAACACTGGATCAAAAGCAAACTGCCGGACTGCCTGTATTCGTTTTACGAACCGGCAGATGTAACGGAAAATTTTGTGCAACGGCATTTCGGAAACATTACGTTGGATCCGTTGGTTGCGTCTTCTGTGCAAAAACTGCTGGCTTATCTGCATGAAACGGTGAAGGCGGACCTGTCGCAGATCAACCGGCTGGAACGTATCACCACGGAACAGTTTATGAATCTGGATGCTACGGCGATCCGGAATCTGGAACTGATCCGGAACATGCGGGACGGCGGAAAACGCGGAACGCTGCTGGATGTACTGGATTTTACGGGCACATCCATGGGTTCACGCTGTCTGCGGAACTGGATCGAGTGCCCACTGCTGGACATTTTGCAGATCCGTGAACGGCAGGACGCGGTGGAAGAACTGGTACTGCATCCGGCGCTGCGCGACGGGCTGCAGGAAAGTTTGCGTGACGTATACGATCTGGAACGGATTTTGTCGCGGCTGGAAGTAGGCAGCGCTAACGCGCGGGATATGACGAGTCTGCGTACTTCGCTGGCGGCGTTGCCGTCGCTGAAAGAAAAACTGCAGACGGCGCAAAGCGGATTGCTCCAGAAACTTTCCGCATCTGTCCACATGCACCGGGAGATCCATGACACACTGGCGGCTGCTATTGTAGACGAGCCGCCGTTTACCATCCGGGAAGGCGGCATGATCCGGGACGGGTACGATCTGGAACTGGACGAACTCCATGATATTGCCCGCAATAATTCTCAGTGGATGGCAAATTTTGAGCAGAAAATTAAAGAATCTACCGGGATTAAAACCCTGAAGGTGGGATTCAACAAAGTATTCGGATATTACATTGAGGTGAGCAAAGGACAGTCATCTTCCGTGCCGCCGGAATTTGTGCGTAAGCAGACGCTGGTAAACGCCGAACGTTATATTGTGCCGGAACTGAAGGATTTTGAAAATAAAATTTTAAGCGCGAAAGAAAAAATCGAATCGTTGGAGTATTATCTGTTTAATAAAATCCGGGACGAGATTCGTAAAGAGATTCCGGAGATCCAGGACACGGCCCGGGCTCTGGCGCAGTTGGACGTACTGGCTTCGCTGGCGCTGGCGGCGTTTAAGTATGATTATCATCGGCCGGAGCTGAATAATAAAGGAGATATCCGGATCCTGGACGGACGGCATCCGGTGGTGGAGCGGCTGCTGGACAGGGAAATTTTTGTGCCGAATAATGTTGCGTTGAACGATGGGGATGAGCGAATGGTGATCATCACCGGGCCCAACATGGCAGGCAAATCCACGTACATGCGGCAGGTGGCGCTGTTGGTGCTGATGACGCAGATGGGCAGTTTTATCCCTGCACAGAGCGCAGACATCTGTCCGGTGGACCGTATCTTTACCCGGGTTGGCGCCAGCGACGATCTGGCAACAGGTCAGAGCACCTTTATGGTGGAAATGAATGAAGTGGCCCAAATTTTGAAATATGCCACTAAACATTCGCTGATCATCCTTGATGAAGTGGGCCGGGGGACAAGCACCTATGACGGCATGTCCATTGCCCGTGCGGTCATGGAATATATTCAGACGAAGATTAAAGCGAAGACTTTATTTGCTACCCATTACCACGAACTGATCACCATGGAACAGGTACTGGAAGGCATTAAGAATTATTCCGTTGCCATTAAAGAGCGGGGGAACGATATCGTCTTTTTGCGGCGCATCGTACGGGGCGGTACAGATCGCAGTTACGGCGTGCATGTGGCGCGTCTGGCCGGGCTTCCCAAAAAGGTGATTGAACGGGCAGATGAAATTTTAAAGGAGTACGATAAGAATAAAGGCTTTGTCTGCGGGGACGCGCAGACAGTTAAGGCGACGCCGAAAGAAGAACCGGCGGACATGGGCATGGGCTCCCTGTTTATGAGCGCGTTGCAGACGGAATTGCTGCAACTGGACGTAATGAGCATGACGCCCATTGAAGCCATGAACGCACTGTATAAATTGCAGCAGGAAGCAAAAAAAGAAAGCGGCATTGGATAATTTGCAGCTGCGAAAAGCAAGTGCTGCTGCGAACGTCACAGATAAAAAAGTTGTATATGAAAGCAGCGTTATATGACGCTGACCGGAAGTAAGGAAAGAAAGTGGTGCGTATGATACAGGAAGCGGAAGTCCGTTTACTGGATACCAATACATCGAATCAGATCGCGGCGGGCGAGGTAGTGGAAAAACCGGCGTCGGTGGTTAAGGAACTGGTGGAAAATGCATTGGATGCCGGTGCGGACAGTATAGAAGTCACTATTTTTGAAGGCGGTACGGAATATATCCGGGTGGCGGATAACGGCTGCGGCATGACGGAAGAAAATGCGCGGATGGCGCTGAAACGTCATGCCACCAGTAAGATTCGCGCGGTGGATGATTTGCGCAGTCTGCGCACGCTGGGTTTCCGGGGCGAAGCATTACCAAGCATTGCTTCGGTTTCCCGTTTTCAACTGCTGACGAGGCCTGCGTCGGCTGATCTTGCCACGTCCATTACCGTGAACGGCGGTGAGGAAGAAGAATGTATCCGGACGGGGGGACCGGCCGGTACGACGATTATTGTGCGGGATCTGTTTTATAATGTACCGGCCCGCCGTAAATTTTTAAAAACGGTTTCGACGGAAGGGCGATACATTACTGAAATGCTGACGCGGATCGCGCTGGCCCGTCCGGACGTGCGGTTCCGTCTTACCAGTAACGATAAAGAAGTGCTGGTTACGCCGGGACTGGGCAATTTGAAAGATACAATCGCCGCGCTGTACGGGAAAAAGGTGTCGGACGATCTGCTGCCGGTACAGCTGGCCGGTGTATTTTCAGATGTTTCCGTAAAAGGATTTATCGGTAAACCCACGCTGTTAAAGGGAACACGGAGTTGGCAGACGATTCTGGTCAACGGGCGCAGCGTAAACAATCTGATGATTGGCAAGGCCATTGAGCATGCGTATCAGTCACAGATTCCCAAGCGGGGATTTGCGTTTGCAGTATTGGACATTCATGTTGATCCGGCGACCATTGATGTGAACGTGCATCCCCAGAAAAGCGAAGTGAAATTCAGCGACGAGAGCCTGGTGTATAAAGCGGTGTACCGTGCGCTGACCGAAGCATTGACGCAGCCCATGCATGCGGAAAAAGAAAGTGGCTTGCAAGAACGAAACCGGCAGGCGTTGGCTTCGGTGATGGAACGGGCCGGACAGGAAACGGATGCGCTGCGGCGGAATGCCGCGGGAGATACAGTATCTCAGCCGCTGTCTGCCGGTAAATCTTTCGGCGCATTGCAGTATACGCAACCGATGAGCAGCCAGCAGAGTATGTTCGGCGACGTAACGGAAAAAGGCAGACAGGGTCATCTGAACCGGGATTTCGGGGAAGGAAGCGCCCGTACGCAGCAGCCGGTCTGGAAACGGCCGGACAAGGTGTATGGTGAAGAGGCACCAAAAGAACCGGTTTACAGTCTTGGCGAGACACGACAGCTGCTGGAAGAGCAGGCGTCGATTAAAACAGAACCTGCTATTTCCCTGCAGGCTGCCGGGCAGGATACGTTAGAGACCATATGGCCTGTGGGGCAGGTGGACAAAACGTTTATCATTGCGCAATCGGAAGATACGCTGTACCTGATCGACCAGCATGCGGCCCATGAGCGCATCCTGTACGACAAACTGGTGCTTTCGCACAACGATATTCCGGCTCAGCAAATGTTGATTCCTCTGTACATTACGCTGCAGGCGGAAGAAGTGGAGCTGTTGGAACAGTACCACGATGTATTTTATAAATTAGGGGTAGATGTGACCACTGCAGGGGAGACTTCGGTGCGTGTGGCCAGCCTCCCCAGCGATATCCGGAACGAAGATGCGGAAGAATTTATCAAAGAGATTGCGCAATATCTGCGGGAACACCGCACCCCGCAGGCAAGCGAACTGCGGCAGGATGTGCTGCATATGACGGCATGCCGTGCGGCTATCAAGGCCGGCGAAGTGCTGAACATGCGGCAGATGCGCCAGCTGATCATCGATCTTTGCAACACGACGCATCCTTTTACCTGTCCCCATGGCAGGCCCTGTATGATTGCAGTGACCAGCGACGAACTGTATAAAATGTTCAAGCGGACCGGCTTCGACCTTCCTGGAAAGAATGCAATGCCATATGATACATAAGGTAAGAGCATAAAGGCAGAAAGAAATTTTAAAAGACATAGGATAAGGGCGGCTGACAATCAATCGCGTTCGGCCGACTTATAAACAGAATAGGAAAACAGGTATGATGGATATACTGTTTGCGGTGACCTGTAATAAAAATGAAACCCGGTTTCTGGAAAAACAGGCAAAAGACTGGGCGCGACAGCTGCAGGTCGCGTATCAGCCGCGATATGAAAACGGTTCGCTGGATGCCATGTTGCAGGATTTCCGGTTGGATGCCCTGTTGATTGCAAGCAAAAAGGGACCGCAGATTTATACACGGGAAGGAATGCTGTTTTATCATCCGGGTCTGGGGAAAGTGCGTTGGCAGCGTGTGGTACAGCGTCATGAAACGGATAATTTCCTTACTGCACTGGACGTGAAAAACGGGCAGCGGGTACTGGACTGCACGGTGGGACTGGCGGCTGACGCGCTGCTGGCTTCCTATGCCGTTGGAAAGACCGGACAGGTGACCGGACTGGAAGCTTCGCTGCCATTGTGGTTTATGACCAGCCGCGGTGTGAAAGTGTATAGAGGCTCGATTCCGGCCCTGGCAGAAGATCTGCATCGGATTGAAATCCTCCATGCGGAAGCTGATGCATATCTGCATACACTGCCGCGGGACAGTTATGATGTCGTGTATTTCGATCCCATGTTCCGCCGTCCGGTAAAAAAATCTTCAGAAATGACGCCGTTGCGTCCGCTGGCGTACAGTGAGCCGTTGGCGCCTGAATCGGTGGAACTGGCGTTAACTGTTGCGCCGCGCGTTGTCATCAAGGAACGCAGTGTGGAAATTTTAGAGGAATACGGCTGTACGGAGTTTGTGGGTTCTAAATACAGCGCTGTACGCTTCGGCATACGGAAGCGGTAACATATTCCGATAATGGAAGAGAATAGCTGATAGCTTTTAAACGTCCTGCATTGATAGGGATGCGTTGCGGAAACAGCGATTCCCGATAAGGCAATCAGCAGTAAAGAGGTTCTTGATTTTGCAAAAGGATAAAGTGGTAGTGATTTTGGGACCGACAGCTACCGGGAAAAGTTATTGCGCGATCAAACTGGCGCAAAGGTTCAGGGGGGAAATCATTTCCGGAGACAGTATGCTGGTCTATCGACAGATGAATATCGGAACGGCCAAACCTTCGGAAGAGGAACTGGAGACAGTACCCCACCATCTGGTGAATATTCTGCCTCCGGATGCGTCCTACAGCGTAGCTGATTTCCAGAAGCAGGCTTCGACGCTGATCCGGCAGATTACGGAACGGGGGAATCTGCCCGTGCTGGCCGGGGGTACCGGACTGTATATCAAGGCGCTGTTAGAAGATTATCAGTTCAGCCGTGTGGAAGAAAACCCGGAACTAAGGCGTCAATTGGAACTGTTTGCGAAGGAAAAGGGGCAGGATGCGTTGTTTGACTGGTTACAAAAGGAAGATCCGGCTGCGGCAGAACGGCTGCATCCGAATGATATCCGCCGTGTAGTACGCGCGTTGGAGACGGCGCTGTCCGGCGATACGGTTTCACAGCAAAGACAGGATGTTTTGAAATATGACGCGGCGGTCTTCGGGCTTACCATGGACCGTGATTTTCTGTATGAACGGATTAACCGGCGAGTGGACAAGATGTTGCAGGACGGACTGGAAGAAGAAGTGCGAGGCCTGTTGCAGGCCGGCATTTCTGCGGACTGCCTTTCCATGAAAAGCCTGGGATACCGACAGATGGCCGAGTACCTGATGGGGCAATGTGATTATGCAACAGCGGTAGAGAATATTAAAAAAGGAACCCGCCATTTTGCGAAACGGCAGCTCACCTGGTATAAAAAGATGCCGTATGTACAGTGGTTCCCGGTGGATCGGACATTAAACTATGAAAAAATTGTAACAGATATGGCAGATACTCTTGAGAAAAAGTGCAAAAGGTTGTAAAATTTAATATACTATCTGTGGATAAACAGTGGATAGAAAATCGACGTTTATTATTATTAAAAAAGGCATCAAGGAATAAAATACAATTTGAATGAAAACAAGGAGAATAAAAATGACCAATACGACAAGCAATAAAACTATGATGAATTTACAGGACAGCTTCCTGAACCACGTACGCAAGGAAAATCTCCCGGTAGTGATCTACCTGGTAAACGGATTCCAGCTGCGCGGTCTTGTTCGCGGGTTCGATAATTTTACCGTAATTATTGAAAACGAAGGAAAGCAGCAGCTGGTTTACAAGCATGCAGTGTCTACGATCTCCCCGGTGGCTAACATTACCATTATGCAGCCGGAAAAGGCAGAGAAGAAAGAATGATGCTGCAGAACGGCGCTGCATTGTACAAAACCAGCCGCGCTGTCATGGTAAGAGCGCGGTAAAACCGGGGGAAAGGGGAAGGACATGGATTATCTTGCGTTATTTATGGAATATCTGCAGGTAGAACTTGGACTTTCAGACAATACCCGTCTTTCCTACCAACGCGACTTACGTATTTTTTGCAAGGCGCTTTCTATTAAGGAAGAGCAGCTGGCAGGCGTGCAGCGCCCGCAGATCATCGGGTATATTACAAAACTGAAACTGCAGGGAAGGGCCGCAGCTACCATTGCCCGAAAGCTGGCGGCGATTAAAGCATTTTACCGCTTCATGATTACGGAAAATTATCTGCAGGCCGATCCGGCGGAAGCAGTGGAAGCGGGAACGAAGGGGATCCATCTGCCCAAAGTCCTTTCCGAATCGGAAGTGAAAGCGCTGCTGGAAGCGCCGGACGTCACAACGGCGGAAGGTCTGCGTGACCGGACGATGCTGGAAATGTTGTACGCAACCGGTATGCGCGTTTCAGAACTGGTTACGGTAAAGACAGGCAGCGTGAATCTTGCCATGCGTTATGTCATTGCTTTCGGAAAAGGTTCAAAGGAACGGATCGTTCCGCTGGGAAGCGTAGCTGTGGAATTTCTGGAAAAATATCTGCAAACGGCAAGAGGAACTTTCCTTACGGAAGAGGAAACGGATCCGGAGACTCTTTTTCTGGGACTGGGCGGTCAGGGCCTGACACGGCAACGCGTATGGGAGATTATAAAGCAATACGGAAGACAGGCGGGTATTTCTAAAGCCATTTCCCCCCATGTACTGCGCCATTCTTTTGCTACCCATCTGCTGGATAACGGGGCAGATCTGCGCAGCGTGCAGGAGATGCTGGGACATGCAGATATTTCCACAACGCAGATCTATACGCATCTGACAAACAAGCGGCTGCGATTGGTTTATGAGAAGGCGCATCCGCGGAAATAGTCTGATTTAAACAGTGCTTATAAGAAAGTTTTAGAATAATTTTTATGCGAAGGCTGGATCGTTGTAAACCGGCTTTCCCATACACGGAAAAGAGGGGCGCGTATGCACGATAACCGGAATTCCCATGAAGAAAGTCATGGCGGTCTGGGATATTTCTTTTTACTGGTTTTTATGCTGCTGATACTGGCAGGCGCGGCCGGTCTTTTTTACGGTTCCCTCACAAAGGAAAAACCGAAAGACCTGTCAGATACGACTGTTGAATCTTTCGATCTTAGTGAAGAGTCTAAAACGGCGCATCACACGATAGATTTAATTTTAATGCGGAAAAGAGAAAACTGGCAGCTGCGGGATACGGAACGGAGAAAGCATAAAGATATGTTAGAAACGTCCAAAGCAGATTTGGTATGGACGGACCGTGAAGTAGCCGTAGGCGTGCCTGTAACGACAGAACTGCAAGGCGCTTCTCTCTGGGTACAGGAGCGTCTGCGTGATACGGACGTAAAAATCATTAATGACGAAAAGAGTAAATGGCACGGTATGCCGTCCTGGCGTCTGGAGCTGGGCATTGCCGTTAAATCCGGCAAGGACAGCGAACGGATTTTTACCACAGATACGATTTACTTTTTCCATCACGGCAATATGACGAACCGCGACAGGGATATCCCTGATATTCCTTCATCCGCCGATTCAAAAGATGAGCAGACGGAAAAGGAACAGAACGAAGCATCCCGCTGATAAGAATGTGGTTGATTTTTCCTTATGAAACGGTGTTCTGTCAAACGTATCAGAATGTTCGGGAATCCGGACTGGGTATCGGAGGGAATATGATGAATCCGGAAGAAGTAATGCAGAAATATGAAAAATATATTAATCCGTCTTCGACGCGGCTGTTCCGGTTTATGGGTCTTTCCAGCATTGAATCCCGTGCGGAAAGATGGATTATTACAGATACGGAAGGGACAGAATTTATTGATTGCCTGGGCGGCTTCGGAATGTTCGCTGTGGGACACCGGCATCCGAAAATAGTGGAAGCAGTGGAACGGGAACTTCACGCTATGCCTATGTGCGGCAAAGTACTCTTTAATGAACCGGCTGCGCTTTTGGCAGAAAAACTGGCAGAAATTACCCCGGGCGCGTTGCAGTATAATTTTTTCTGCAACAGCGGGACGGAAGCAGTGGAAGGATGCCTGAAAGTAGCGCGTCTTGCTACAGGGAGAAAAAAATTCGTGGCTGCGCAAAATGCGTTTCACGGAAAAACATTTGGTTCCTTGACGGCTACCGGCCAAAGCCTGTATCGCGATCCGTTCCGGCCGTTGCTGGAAGGATTTACCCATATTCCTTTTAACGATATCAGCGCGCTGGAGCAGGCAGTTGATGATGAAACAGCTGCGGTGATTCTGGAACCGGTGCAGGGCGAAGGCGGAATCAATGTTCCTGCCGACGGCTACATGAAACGGGCGGAAGAAATTGCCCATAAACACGGGGCATTACTGATTGCTGATGAAGTACAGACCGGTATCGGCCGGACCGGAAAATGGTTTGGAGTGGATCATGACGGTGCCAGACCGGACCTGATGGCAGTTGCCAAAGCACTTGGCGGCGGCATCATGCCGGTTGGTTCTGTGATCGGTACGGAAGAGGCATGGCAAGGTCTCATCGAGGCGCCGTTCCTTCATACATCTACCTTTGGCGGAGGGCAGATGGCCTGCGCTGCCGGCCTCGCTACGTTGCAGGTTATAGAAGAAGAAAACCTGCTGCGGCGAAGCGCGGAGACCGGAGCCTATTTTAAGAGAGGCATTGAATCCATTGCGGCGGAATTCCCGCAGGTCATTAAAGAAGTGCGGGGTCGGGGCATGATGATCGGCATGGACCTGGTCAAAGAAGGGGCCGGCGGTATGCTGATGGCGCTGATGATCGACCGGCACATCATTGTAGCGTATACGCTGAATAACCCGAAAGTGATCCGCATCGAACCACCTCTGAATATGCCGGAGTCAGTTGTGGATCATGTGCTGGACGCATTGCGCAGCAGCGTCAGTCAGGTGGCAGAGGCAATTGATGATTTATAATCTGCGATGTATAATTTTGAAAAGAGGAAAGATGTATGCCTTTTGTTAAATCGGAAATTGTGATTCAAGGTGACAAACAGAAAATATATGATGTCATTCAGGATATGGCTTCATATCCTAAATTCATGAAAAATCTTGTCAGCGTGGAAATATTGGAGAAAGGGGAAAATTATGATATTTCCCACTGGGTATCCAATGTGGACGACCGGAAGATAGTCTGGACGGAACGGGATGATTTTGATCCGGAAACATTTACGATTACTTATAAACAGACAGCCGGCGACCTGAAAAAGATGGAAGGCGTCTGGGAGCTGGTGGACACGGAAAGCGGTGTGAATGTGTCGCTGGCCGTTGATTTTGAATTTGGGATTCCCATGATTGCAGGTCTGCTTAACCCGATCCTGGTTCGCAAGGTTCGCGAAAACAGTGAGGATATGTTGCGGGCAATCAAGGGTGAAATTGAAAAATAGATGGAATTCTGTTATAATTTATTAGATATGTTTTACAAAAATAGCTGTAGTTTGCAAGGAGTGTGTACTGCATTATGAGAACTGCTTTTTTGATGACATTACTGACTTTGCTGCTGGTCATGGTCGGCGATTTTGCCGGCGGGCGCGAAGGCATGATGGTCATGCTGATATTTTCCCTGGGTATGAATTTTTTTGCGTATTGGAACAGCGATAAAATGGTTCTTGCGCAATACAAGGCGCATCAGGTGGATGAATCTTCTGCGCCGGCGTTATACGGTATTGTAAAACGTCTGGCAGATCGCGCAAATCTTCCGATGCCCAAGGTATTTATCATTGACGACCAGGTACCCAATGCTTTTGCCACAGGACGGAATCCGCAGCACGCTGCTGTTGCGGTAACGACGGCACTGATGAATTATCTTTCCCCGAAGGAGATTGAAGGAGTGCTGGGACATGAGATGACGCATGTAAAGAACCGAGATATCCTGATCAGTACGGTGGCAGCCAGCCTGGCCGGCGTCATCACCACGATTTCCCGTTTTGCCCTTTGGTTCGGTGGCAGTCGTGACAGAGACAACAACAATCCTATTGCGGCGATTTTATTACTGGTTCTGGCGCCTATTGCAGCAGCCCTGATTCAGATGGCCGTTTCCCGCAGCCGGGAATATAAAGCGGATGAAGGCGGTGGGAAATTATGTGGTGATCCCAATTATCTGGCAGATGCGCTGGAAAAAATTTCCCAGTATTCCACGCGCCGGACTATGCGGAATGCATCAGAGGCGACGGCTCATATGTTTATTATGTGCCCCTTCAGCACGAAAGATATGCAGAAACTGTTCAGCACCCATCCTTCTACAGAAGAGCGGGTTCGGTTGCTGCGCCAGCAGGCTGACGAAATGAAAAGAAAAGGCCGGATTAAAGAATAATGCAGAATCGTTCGCCGCTTAATGCTGCAGCGATTCCCGACCATCTGTAAACTGCTTATTGCAGAAGTATTGTTGTTACGAACAAGATTGATACCGGGTTTTGAAAACGAAACGATACCCATTTTCTTAAACCTGGATTAATATGATTTTATTATTTTTTAAATTAATTAAAGGAGAGAAAAAAACATGGATCAGAAATCATTAGTATTAGTAAAACCCGACGGAGTTCGCAAACATTTAATCGGTGAGATCATCGGCCGTTTTGAACGCCGCGGGTTAAAGATCTGCGCACTGAAAATGCTGGTTATGACGAAAGACCAGGCAAAATATCATTATGCAGAACATGTTGACAAACCGTTCTTCCCGGAACTGGAAGCTTTCATCACCGGAGGTCCGCTGGTTGCCATGGTAGTGGAAGGCCCTAATGCCATTAAAGCAATCCGTACCATGATGGGCGTAACCGATCCGATCGAATCCACTCCTGGCTCTATCCGCGGTGATTTTGCGCTGGATAAAGGCGAAAACGTGATTCACGGAAGCGACAGTCCGGAAGCAGCTGAACGCGAAATCAAAAACTTCTTCGCACCGGAAGAAATTTATTAATTTATCAAGAAGCTCAGGCAGGATCTGTCTGGGCTTTTTTACCCCGTACTCTCACATTGGGAAACGCAGTATAAAAGAGTTTTTACATTTTTGTCGGTGTTTCCTCTGCCTGCGGGGATGTGATATTTTGTTGTGCCCGTTGAGGAATGGCAGAAGTCATGTCCAAGTACCGTAATGGTACAAGCATTATTTAAGGAGGTTGTGAAGTATGTCTAAAAAAGCTGCAGTGTATACCCGTACCGGCGATAAAGGAACGACAGGCCTGTATACCGGCGAACGTGTTTCCAAATGTTCCGTTCGCGTAGAGTCGTACGGCAATCTGGATGAGATCACGTCCGCGCTGGGGTTGGCCCGTTCCCTGGTAAAACGGGACGATGTAAAAGAAGCAATCTTTAATGTACAGAAGCTGCTGATGTCCATGATGGCCGACGTAGCCAGTTTAAATCTGCCGCAGCCGTATATTACTGAAGAACATGTCAAACTATTTGAAAGTACGATTGACAAGTTCGATTCCATGTTGCAGCCGTTGAATCATTTTATTATTCCAGGCGATACGCCGGGCGCCGCTGCGCTGGATATCGCCCGCACGACTACACGCCGTGCGGAACGTCAGCTGTTGCGCCTGAACGAGACGGAGCCGGTTAATCCGCAGCTGCTGATCTGCGTAAACCGTCTGTCTGATCTTTGCTTCATCCTGGCCCGTGTGGAATCTGAAGTTGGAACGGAAGAAGCCAATTAAATTCATATTAATTTTACAGCCTTGCCCATTGGCTAATAGCCAGTGGGCTTTTTCTATGATATAATTAAATAATTAAAATTAAGAAAATTTGCCGGATTCAATGGATAATAGAGGATCGGATATTTATACGGATGAAGTGGTAAAGGCAGGTTATCGGAGGACTGGATAGAGTGAATAATAGAGGGAAAATAGTACTGGTGTTAGGTGGGGCGCGCAGCGGAAAAAGTGAGTTTGCTGAAAAGTATGTGCTTCATGCGGGAGCAATTTGCGGCTATATTGCAACAGCAGAAATTTTAGATGAAGAAATGGCGGAGCGGGTTAAACTGCACCAGGCCCGGCGGCAGAAGCGCTGGATTACATTTGAAGCGCCGTATGAGGCGGAGTCCGTATTTCCCGAAGCTGGGAAGCGGACGGATTCGATATTATTTGATGACATAACGATTTATCTGAGCAACATGCTGTATGGGAAAAATGCGCCGGAAGGAACCACGGCGGAAAAGGGCGCGTATGTAAGAGAAAGAATTACTGCTTTGCTGGAAGCAGCAAAAACATGCAACCGGACTGTAGTGTTTGTTTCCAACGAAGTAGGAGCCGGTATTGTTCCGGATAATGTCATGGCCCGTGAATACAGGGATATTTCCGGGTGGGTAAACCAGCAGATCGGGGAAGCGGCCGATCAGGTTTTTTATGTTGTGGCCGGGCAGGCTGTAGATATTAAACGGCTTGCATTTAAATTTGAATAAAAGGACGGAAGTTTTTATGCTGGAAGATTTATATATTGAACAGCCGAATCAGCAGATTCGTGAAGAAGTGTTGAAAAACTGGCAGTCTGTACTGTTGCCTGATGAGGATATGGGAATCCTTGCCGACTTAACGGCGGATTATCTCATGATGACTGATGGAAGAGGTATTCGCGGCGTAAAGCCGGTCATGCTTTTGATGTGTGGCGATCATGGGATCTGCAAGTATGGTGTCAGTGCATTCCCGCAGGAAGTAACGTTGCAGATGATCAACGGATATGGAAGAGGCACGGCGGGGGCGAATGTAATGGCCCGTCACGCAGGGGCTGATATCATTGTGGTAGATGTGGGTACCAATTTTGACCTGCAGGCTTTTCCGCATGTTCGGCAATGTAAAATTGCCTGGGGTACTGAAGATTTCACACAGGGACCTGCCATGACAAAAGAGCAGGCGATTGCGGCATTGGAAACCGGCATGCGGATCGCCGATGAAGCCATTGATCACGGATGCAATCTGCTTGAGACCGGAGAGATGGGAATTGCCAATACCACATCGACTGCTGCCATTGCAGCCGGTTTTCTTGATTTGCCTGCGGAGCTGACCACCGGTCGTGGCAGCGGGATCAATGACGAACGGATGAAGATCAAAACGGAAGTAGTGCGCAGGGGACTGGAAGTTAACAAACCGAAACCCGGCGACGGCATGGATGTATTATGCAAGGTAGGAGGTTATGATCACGCCGGACTGGCCGGTATGATATTGGCCGGCGCGGCGCGTCATGTACCGACCATGGTGGATGGTGTCAATGCAACCGCTGCGGCTCTGATTGCCTATGGAATTTCTCCTAATTGCGCTAAATATATGCTGTGTTCCCATCTGTCTTCCGATGTAAGCGCGAAGAAAATGCTTGAAGTACTGGGATTAAAACCAATCGTGCATGCCGGAATGCGGTTGGGAGAAGGAACCGGCGCTTCACTGGCAATCAGTATCTTACGTTCCGCTTTGGATACGTATCGAAAATTGACGGGAGAATAAGATGGCTGAGGAAAATGAGAAAACCAGAGGGACGGAGGTCGAAGAAGAAACCGGTTTTTGGAACCGGATGAACATCCGGCTGCCCGAACATTCGACAGGACCTTTCCGTTATTTACGAGACTTTTTTACCTGTCTGGAATTTCTGACACGTATACGGATGACAAAACGGGACCTTTGGTTCCCAGATGATTTCGCCCGGTCTGTCCCGTATTTCCCGCTTGTAGGTGGCATTATGGGGCTGTTGATGTGGGGCGCTGCCAAAGGTGGAATTATGCTTGGGCTTTCCGGAAATTTGCTAGGCGTGTTTCTGGTATTGGCCGAACTGATTTTTATCGGTACGCTGATGTATGACGGGTTTATGGATACGGCTGACGGTGTTTTCAGCGGCAGGACCCGGAAACGGAAGCTGGAGATCATGCAGGACAGCCATGTAGGGGCCAATGCCGTAATTGGCGCTGTCATCCTGATACTGGCCAAAGTTACGCTGTTGGGAACCATGTCGCCGGCCATGCTGGGACCATTGCTGGTAACTATGTATGTAGCGACCAGAACAATGATGGTCATCTACATCCTGAAATTTCCGAACGCACGGCCCGGCGGTCTGGGAGAAATGTTCAAAACAGGCGGAAAACCTGTTTACCTGTTGTTGGCAGTTGCGTTTTGCGCTCTGTTACTTTTCGTTCTGGGACCGGCATTTTGCAAGCTGGCGATTTTAAGCGTTATTCCCTGTATTGCTATTGCGTTCTGGCTGAAGTGGGGATTAGGCGGTCTTACCGGCGACACGTTTGGTTTTCTGACAGAATGCGGCAACGTGATCGTCTTGTTTCTTGCCCTCCTGTTACTCAGATAAATGATAAAAAAGAAGGAATTTTTTATGCATATTGAAGAACTGGCTGCCAGTATTCAGCCATTAAGTAAAGAAATCATCAGCGCAGCACAAAAGCGCTTCGACAATTTGATCAAGCCCGTCGGTTCCCTGGCACAACTGGAAAGCATGATCAGCCGTTATGCTGGAATCATAGGTTCCTCGGACAAAAAGCTTGTGGTTATTCCCGAAAATCGGCTTTTGTTAATTTGGGGAGATTCAAAACATGCGGCAAAAATTGAACGGGCCATGACGTCTGCGCATCCGCTTTCCGTTTTTGCGGAAACGGTCCGCGCTAAAGTAATTCCATTACTGTTAACCGGCGAATCGGTGTATGATCTTCTGGAAGAAGGAGCCATGCTGACAGGGGAATATATCGGTGAAGAACAGGCGGGGCTTATCTGCCTGGGTGTTTATGAAAGAGAGACCATAAGCGGGTGGCAGGAATTTGCTGCTGAAGAAGACGGACTGCTGTTTCTGGAAAAACTGCGTTGTCCTGTAATTGCCGCCGTAACTGGTTCTATTTTACAGGCGGCCGGTATGCGGAAGCCCGTGATGCTGGATGGTGTCGCTACCTGCCTGGCTGCTTTTGCTGCGGCAAAATTTAACCCCTATGTTCTGCAATATTGTTTTGCGGGGGATGAATCCGATGAAGAAGGCGCTGCTGAACTGTTGCAATGCTTGCAGCTGCAGGCTCCGCTCCGTCTTTCTTTAAAAAACGGGGAAGGAATCGGCGCTCTGACCTGTCTGCAGTTGTTTGATGCGGGCATCAAAGCCTATACTGAGATGGAAACGTTTGAGGAAGCGGGAGTTCACAACGAAAAAGAAGATTATTCGCTGAAAGTGCAGGAAGAGAGTAAGAATAAATAAAAATACATTTGTTCAACTGAATGCAGCGTAAGATTTAATAGAGTAAGAGAGTTACCTCTAATCTGTAAGAAAAACAGGGAACAGAAAGAGAACACGGGGAGGGATTGTTTATGGCAAAGCTTTATTTAGTTCGTCATGGGGAAACGGATTATAATAATACTTATCGCTTTCAGGGACAGACTGATATCGCACTGAACGAGAAAGGGATCAGACAGGCAGAAAAACTGGCGCAGTATTTTCACGAAATTCCTCTGGACGCAATTTATACCAGCAGTTTGCAACGCGCCAGAAAAACCGCAGAAATAATCGGAAACGCAAAGAATTTGAAACCGATTGCGACGGACGCGCTCCGGGAAATGAGTTTTGGTATCTGGGAAAATATGAACAGTGAAGTGATTCAGAAAAAGTATGCAAAGGAGTGGAAAGATTTTTTTGCGAATCCGGCCAGCGTAACGATTCCCCAAGGGGAAAGTATGAGTGCCGTGCAAAAGCGCGCATATCCGGAAGTGAAGCAGATTTTGGACCGATACCCTGAAGGGAACCTTGTTTTTGTAGCCCACGGCGGTATCATCCGGGTCTTAATGTGCACCATGCTTGGGTTGGATCTGAATCGCGCATGGCATTTGCATGTTGGCAATGCATCGGTAACCTGTTTTTATTATTGGGGACGCTCGTACACATTGGATTTTGCCAATGAGACGCTGCATTTAAAATAAAATTTTCTGAACGGACGGGTAATTTTTCTTTTTTTTGTATAAACTCATCTTGTAATTCTGTGTTTTCTATGTCTTAAAAGCGAACAAATAGTGCTAAAAACGTTACAATCGGAAATTTTGCCGAAATTGCAACCAATTATATAGCAAATTAGCATTGACAAGTTTTCTTTTTTTGATATACTGCTACTTAGGATATCTCAAGGCCGGCTTGGTTTATTGTTTCGTTTTTTAGCTTGTTTTCTTAGTACGTCAAACAGGAGAACGGTACAGTAAGAGGAAAGTTGTTCCTATGGGGTACAAAGAAAAGGAGTGACTGCACTATGTTTGAAGACAAAACCCTGAAATGTGTGGAATGTGGCAACGATTTTATTTTTTCCGCATCGGAACAGGAATTTTACGCAGAAAAAGGATTTACGAATGAACCGAAGCGTTGCGCCCACTGTCGTGCTGCGCGCAAGGCGCGTATCAACGGGACACAGCCCCGTGAAATGTTCAAAGCTGTTTGCGCTGAATGCGGAAAAGAAACGGAAGTTCCGTTCCATCCTTCGGAAGACCGTCCCGTATATTGCTTTGACTGCTTTAATAAGCGCAAAGCAGGACGCAATCCTGAAGCATAATTTTTCGTTTTTTTAACAGTGCCCCTTCGAGACCCTTTAGTGACCCAATATCCTAAACCGACTGCTGCATGCAGTCGGTTTATTTTTTATTTTATATTCAGAGTCTTTATGATATAATAAAATACAAATGAAAAATCAGCCGATTCATATTACTTCGGCTTGAAAATGCTGTGACAGATTTGCTAAATGTTTTATTAGTGTTGATTACGGAGAGGAGAATTTTTATTTTAGACTTCAACGAAGTAGCGGTTAAGGATCGGGCTTTATTTGAAACTTATCTGAATCATCCGGATCATTTTGGTTCTGAATGTGCTTTTACCAATTTATATATCTGGAGAGACCAGTACCGTACATGGTGGACGGAAAAATACGGCTTTCTGCTGATCAAGGTGGAGCTGGGAGATGAAACGTACTATCTGCAGCCTTTTGGAGGCAAAGATGAGGATCTTCCGCTTCTTGTAAAAGAAATAAAAGAACACCATGGCGGACCATTTGAATTCCGCGGCATTTATGAATGTTCACTGGAACGACTGGCGAAGCTGAAGTGTGATGAAGAATATGAGGAAGCCAGAGACAGTTGGGACTATGTTTATCTGCAGGAGGATCTGGCGAATTTGAAAGGTCGTCGCTATCACGGTCAGAAAAACCATTACAATACGTTTAAACGGGAGAATCCGGATTATGTATTTGAAATGATCAATCCGGAAAATTATGCGGAATGCCTCTATTTTGGGGAAGAGTGGTGTAAAGCGCGAATGGAGACAGATCCCAGTATTGCATGGGAATTGCGAGCCCTGCAGGAAGCCTTTGTTAATTTTGAAGCCCTGGGGCTTCGGGGCGGCGCCATCCGCATTGACGGAAAAATTCAGGCGTTCAGTTTCGGCAAGGCAATCAACGACCAGGTCTGTGATGAAAATGTGGAAAAGGCCAATCCCGATATCCGGGGACTATATTCCGCAATTCAGACAGAATGCGCGAAATATGTATGGCCTGACATGAAATACCTGAACCGGGAAGAGGATATGGGAGCTGAGGGTCTGCGTAAAGCGAAAGAGGCGCTGCATCCTGTATTCATGGTAAAAAAATATAATTTGCTAATAAAATAAAATCCGGCGTTATAAAATGTGAAACGGGAGAAGCTGGTCCGTCATCATGCGCCTGAAACCGAGGAAAAAATGAAATGTAGAATAGTAACGGAAGCAGAACTTCCCGAGGTCATGGCGCTTTGGGATTACTGTTTTGAAAAAAAAAAGGATCCTTTCTTTCAGTTTTATTTTCGGGATTATTGCTTGCGCCATAATCTGATATTGGGAGGCTTTTCCGAAGAGGATGGTCATCTGCAGAATATGATGCACCTGAATCCATACAGTATTTTGCTGCGGGGACAGGAAGAACGGGTACCGTATATTATTGGGGTGGCCACTGATCCTGCTGACAGAGGAAAAAACCTGACTGGGCCGTTATTGCAGTCTGCTTTCCGGATGCTGCAAAAAAAAGACTGCTGTTTCTCCCTGCTTATGCCGGTACATGCCGGAATTTATCAAAAATATGATTTTGCTTTCTGTTACCAGAAACATGTGTATGAAATGCCGCTTTCGGAAATTACTGTTCCTGTGCCTTCCGGCAATTTGCGGCTTGAACATTACAGCAAATATGACAGCGAGCTGTTTGAAGATATCTATATGGCGCTGGCTGACGGATACAACGGCCTGCCGATCCGGAACGATTTTCATTGGCAGAAGTTGCTGAAGGTGCATCAGCTGGAAAAGCTTCAGGCGGCAGTAGCGTACCATGGGGAAGAACCACGCGGCTATATGTTCTACGAAATCGACAGCAATAAAGTATTCCACATCCAGGAAATGGTTTCCCTTACACCGGATGCCAGGTGGGCGTTTCTGCAATATGCAAAAGGACATCTTTCATCGGCTGATACACTGTATTGGGAAGCCGCGGAGGACGACCTGACCTATCTTGATTTTGCGGATGCTGACCGGACGGGACGTATCAAACCCTTTATGATGGCTCGCTGCTTTGATGCGCTCCAGGCTCTGAGCCGCTATGAAATACCGGAAAACTGCCCGGATGGACAGGCAACAGTTTTGCTGCAGGATAATCTGTTAGAAGAAAATAACGGAGTCGTAACCGTTACGGCAGACAGCGGCAGCCTGTATCTTCAAAAAGGGTCAGGGATTCCGGACGCGACGCTTTCCATGGGCACGTTTACCCAGTTATATTTCGGAGCATATACGTTCAGTCAGCTGGTGGAAGCGGGCCGGATACGGATGAATACCTATGCGCCGGAAACACTTGCCTTTTTTGACGCGCTGTTCCCTAAATGCGTGAACTTTATCAACGAATATTTCTGAGTACAATAATAAATATTTTTTTGTTTTAACGGATCTGTAATAATCGACAGGTTAAATGATCAACAGTTAAATTCAGTATGCGGAGGCTATGCAATGAGTGACATCAAACGAATTTACGTGGAGAAGAAAGAAGCTTTTGCAGTGGAAGCAAAAGGCCTGCTGGCGGATTTGAAAAATAATCTGCTGATGCACGGATTAAAAAAAATTCGCATCTTAGCGCGCTATGATGTAATGGGCCTTTCGGAAGAAGAATTTGCCCGGGCGCGGCAGCTTGTTCTATCAGAACCTCCGGTAGATACCGTTATGGAAGAACTGCTTCCTGCCCCGGATGAAAAAATCTTTGCCGTAGAACTGCTGCCCGGCCAGTATGATCAGCGCGAAGATTTTGCAGCCCAGTGCATCCAGCTGATTACCCAGAAAGAAAAACCTCTGGTGGCAGCCGCTAAAGTATTTGTGCTGCAGGGCGCTCTGAGCGATGCGGAATTTGAAAAAGTAAAAAAATATCTGGTGAATCCCATTGAAGCGCGGGAAGCTGCGTTGGAAAAACCGGATACGTTGGAAGATTCCTGGGATGAACCGGCAGATGTGGAACGGCTGGAAGGGTTTCTGGATTTATCGGATACAGATGTTGCTGTCATGCAGAAAAATCTGGGTCTGGCCATGAGTGTGGAAGATCTTTTATGGATTCGGAAATATTTTAAGGAAGAAGAAAAACGTGTACCCACTATAACAGAAATCCGTGTATTAGATACCTACTGGTCTGACCATTGCCGCCATACTACCTTTATGACCAATCTGGAAAACGTGGAGATTGAACCTGGATATTATACAAAGCCGATTGAAGATGCATTTAAAGAATATCTGTCTATCCGGGATAAAGTGTACGGAAAGAAAACGGATCGTCCCATTACACTGATGGATATGGCGTGCATCGCTACCAAAAAACTGAAAAAAGAAAATAAATTTCCGGACAACGATGATTCGGAAGAGATCAATGCCTGTTCTATTGTAGTTCCTGTCGACGTTGACGGGAAAACAGAAGACTGGCTTGTCATGTTCAAGAATGAGACCCATAACCATCCTACGGAGATTGAACCCTTTGGCGGCGCGGCGACCTGTCTGGGCGGAGCAATTCGCGATCCGTTGTCCGGACGCGCTTATGTATATCAGGCTATGCGTATTACCGGTGCTGGCGATCCGCGTACACCTATTGAAAAGACACTGGCGGGAAAATTGCCCCAACGTAAACTGACCATCGGTGCGGCGGCCGGGTATTCTTCCTATGGCAACCAAATCGGTCTGGCGACCGGGCAGGTACAGGAATACTATCATGAACGGTTTGTAGCCAAACGGATGGAGATTGGCGCGGTCATGGGTGCTGCTCCCAAGAGCGCGGTTATCCGCGAACGTCCGGAAGCAGGCGACATCGTCGTATTGCTGGGAGGCCGTACCGGGCGCGATGGTATAGGCGGCGCAACCGGATCATCTAAGGAACATACCGTTGATTCTCTTGCAACCTGCGGCGCTGAGGTGCAGAAGGGCAATCCTCCGACGGAACGGAAGATACAGCGGCTGTTCCGCAATCCGGAAGTAACTGTCCTGATCAAACGCTGTAACGATTTTGGCGCCGGCGGCGTGTCTGTTGCCATCGGTGAGCTGGCAGAAGGCTTGAAGATCAATCTGGATAAGGTGACAAAAAAATATGCCGGCCTGGACGGAACCGAACTGGCGATTTCCGAATCGCAGGAACGCATGGCCGTGGTTATCCGCAAAGAAGACTGGAAAAAATTCGCAAAATTCGCCGATGAGGAAAATCTGGAAGCGACCGTTGTTGCCGAAGTAACGGAAGAACCGCGTCTGGTCATGTACTGGCGCGGAGATAAAATAGTGGATATTTCGCGCAAATTCCTGGATACGAACGGCGTGGCCCAGCATGCGGAAGTTTTGGTGAAAAATATTACCGGGGAATCGGTCTTTGATAAAACGCCGGATGTTGTAAAAAATGCAAGCGGACTGAAAGATGCATGGCTTAAAAATCTTTCGCGGCTGAATGTTTGCAGCGAGAAAGGATTAAGCGAGAGATTTGACTCCACGATTGGCAGGGCTACTGTGGAAATGCCTTTTGGAGGTAAACTGCAGCTGACTCCGGCTGAAGGTATGGTTGCTCAGATTCCTGTACTTCACGGGCATACTGACTCCGCTTCTCTGATGGCGCACGGTTACAATCCCGAAGTAGCCTGCTGGAGCCCGTTCCATGGAGCGATGTATGCAGTAACGCAGTCATTGGTAAAAGCTGTTGCATTGGGCGCTGATCCGGATACTATACGGCTGACCTTGCAGGAATATTTCCAGGGCATGAAGTCCAAAGCAGACTGGGGACTGCCCTTTGCGGCGCTTTTGGGCGCCAACACGGTACTGAACAGCATGGAAGTCCCGGCTGTTGGCGGCAAGGACAGCATGTCCGGCAGCTTTATGGATCTGCATGTACCTCCCACGCTGGTATCCTTTGCGGTAAATGTCATTGACGGACGTAAGGCTGTTTCCAGTGAGTTCAAAGCAGCGGGAGATAAAGTCGTATTCCTGAGCACGCCTCTGTTGGAAGGGGATGTACTTGATTTTACGGTGTTGCGCCGGAATCTGCGCGCTGTACATAAGCTGATTTTAGAAGGCAAGATCAAAGCGGCTGCAGCTGTAGAGGAAGGTGGTATTGCCGCAGGCATTACTAAAATGACACTGGGCAATGCGCTGGGATTTACTTTTGTCAAACCTTTCCCGCATACGGAAAGCCTCTTTACCCTGCAGCCTGGCGGAATTCTCCTGGAAGTAGCAGGGGACGCAGATCTGGACGAAATGTTTGGCGAACTGGATTATCTGCCATTGGGCAAGGTTTCGGGAAAAGCGGAAATTGCAGTCAATGATATTGTCCTTTCCAACGAAGAACTGGTGAAATCCTATACCGAAACGCTTGAATCGATCTTTCCGGCAAAAGCGCCGATATCAGAAACGCCGGAAGATCTTCAGGACCAGCCTCTGTATAAACGGGAACTGCCGCTGACTGCTCCGGTTACCCTGGCAAGACCGAAAGTTTTCATTCCTGTGTTCCCGGGGCAGAATTGTGAATATGATACGGCCCGGGCTTTTGAATTAGCAGGAGCGGAAAGCAATATATTTATTATTCGAAATCTGACAGCGCAGGCCATTGAAGAAACGATTCAGGCAATGGTGAAGGGAATCGGGGAATCCCAGATCATTATGTTGCCTGGTGGCTTCAGCGCCGGTGACGAACCTGACGGGAGCGGTAAGTTTATTGCCACCATGTTCCGGAATCCGCGTATTGCGGAAGCAGTCAATGATCTGCTGCAGAATCGGGACGGCCTGATGCTGGGTATTTGTAACGGTTTCCAGGCGCTGATAAAATTAGGATTGGTTCCTTACGGGGAAATCCGTCCGATGGAAGAAAACTCTCCGACGCTGACTTTTAATACCATTGGCCGTCATATATCTCAGATGGTCTATACACGAATCACTTCCAATAAATCACCTTGGCTTAACATGGTGCAGCCGGGTGATGTGCATGCGATTGCAGTTTCCCATGGGGAAGGCCGCTTCTATGCGCCGACAGAAACGATACATGAATTGTTCAGGAACGGACAGGTAGCAACCCAGTATGTTGATCTTTCCGGAAAGCCGACCATGGCAAGTCCGGATAATCCCAACGGATCTCTGTACGCCATTGAAGGTATCACCAGTCCGGATGGGCGTATCCTGGGTAAGATGGGACACAGTGAGCGATACATTCCGGGACTGATGCAAAATATTTATGGTGAAAAAGATCAGCATATCTTTGAAAGCGGCGTAAAGTATTTCAAATAAAATTTTATAAAGAATAAAATTCTCAGGACAGAAAATAAAATGATATGCCGGAGACATCCTTCATGCAAATCTTATTTGAAATGTGATGTAAGGAAACACTCCGGCATATATTGTTTTTAAGCTATAAGTATATTAAAAAGTTCACAATTTAAATTGCGTCCAATTTTTTTCGAAAAACAAACAAATTCGATTAAAAATGTTATAAAACCGCTTGGTTGACGCTTGCGCAAAATGACATCAAAAAGATGCAGAGTGATGAATTTCGAAAAAACAGAACTTGAAAGTTCACAATATCCTTTGAAATTTGTGCTATAATAAATATCGTAGTAGTACTGATTTTAGAGATTCATTTTAAATTACTGTAATTGATGGGGGACTTTTGCAGAGTGTTTAATGTATCTCAGAAATTGCAAAACGATTAATCTGAGAGGGTGTTAGTAATGAATTTGAAAAAGCTGACTACGCTGTTTGCGGCAGTTACTATTTCCTGTTTCTCGTTTTCCACTGCTTTTGCCGATTTTGCTTATGGAGATCGCGGAGAAGAAATCGTGGAAATCCAGAAACAACTGGCAGTGCTTCATTATAACGTTGGTACGGTGGATGGAATCTTTGGTCCCGCGACGGAAAAGGCGGTCAAAGAATTCCAGGCAGCGAAGGGTCTTACAGTAGACGGTGTTGTAAATGACGGCACCTATCGTAATCTGATGAATAAGGAAATGCCGCCCGATCGCTACGGAAATCATGCAATGACCCGAACTATCCTCCGGACTGCTTACAGCATGTTGGGCGTTCCTTATATGTTTGGCGGTATGTCGCCCGGTGGATTTGACTGTTCCGGTTTCGTTTGTTATGTATTCAGGCAGGCGGGCATCTCTCTGCCGCGCATGGCCGATACACAGTACGATGCAGTAACGCATGTCAACACTTCCAGTCTTCGGTCCGGTGACCTTGTATTTTTCCAGACATATGCGCCGGGGGCATCTCATGTAGGTATCTATGTAGGCGACGGGAAATTTATCCATGCTTCTTCCAGTAAGGGCATTACAGTCTCTGAAGTGTTTACCGGTTATTGGGGCGCAAGATATCTGGGAGCAGGCAGAGTTTATAACTGATTGCGCTAATTTCATTATATTTTGTAGTACCTGAAGCAGACAAATCATGTTTGGTTTGTCTGCTTTTCTGATTCCTTCCGAACTGTGTCTCTTTTACGTCATATTTGTAAATCTTTTGTGATAAGCATAATTAATACTGTGCGAAATTCTATTTTATATTGTATAATATCAATGTAAAGAGTTGCATTCGATTATGGTATCAATATTTGGATGAAGGAAGGCGAAATCATGCATAGCATTTTAATTGCAGATGACGAAATGAATATCAGGGAAATTCTGCGTGTTTATTTTCAAAAAGAAGATTTTAATGTGATTGAAGCGGAAGATGGACAACAGGCTTTGACGAAAGTGGAAAAAGAAAAGCCGGATATTATTATTTTGGATATCATGATGCCTGTGGTAGATGGTATAACGGCCTGTGAAAAGATTCGTGAAAAGTATGATACCCCTATTATCATGTTAACGGCAAAAGATGAAGATGACGATCGCATACTCGGATTGGAAAAGGGCGCGGATGATTACATTACGAAACCGTTTAATCCCCGTGAAGTTGTAGCCCGTGTCAAAGCGGTCATGCGCCGATCCGGCGGTTTTCTGAAATGGAACGATAACCGCAAGCTTACGTTTCCCGGTCTCACAATTGACAGGGAACGGATGGAAGTTAAAACTGCGGAAAAGACGGTTAATTTTACTACAAAAGAGTTTGAACTTCTGTATTTCCTCGCTTCCGCACCCGGGAAGGTGTACTCCCGCAATCAGTTATTGGAAGCAATTTGGGGCTATACATATTTTGGCGATACCCGTACGGTAGATACCCATATCAAACGAATCCGTCAGAAACTTGCCATTCCGAAAGATTCTCCCTGGGACGTGGAAACAGTCTGGGGCGTAGGCTATAAGTTCGAAGTAAAGAGCAGATTGTAACAGTTGCAACGCTATATAAGACAGATCAGTTTTATGATGACCGCAGATGTTTCAGAGGTGAAGTGTGAATAAATCACTGAGTACCCGGCTGATGTACAGCTTTATGACAATCATAGTCATTGTTGTGGTTGGAATCACAGCCGGTACTTCCTATTTAATAGCGGATTATTTCTTTAAAATTAAAGAAGAAGAACTGGCGCAAAAAGGCCATGAAATGGCGGATACAGTTGAGTATTTTGTTACGAAAGATAACAACAGGTACACGCTGATGCGTTATCTCATTGCGGTCGACAGGCTGGTAGGAGCCCGTATCTGGCTTTTTGACAATGATTACAACCTGCTTGCAGCTTCTAATATTGCGGCCGATGTAGATGCGGCCGGAAAAATTCCGTCTGCCCGCGGAACGGTCGGGTCCGATAAACCGGACGTTTCCATTCCGGCAGACCGGATTCCTGTATACGAATACACAACAAGATTGGCGGAAGAGATAAAAAGCGGACAGGTATCCAAAAACGTTAATAATATTTTAAAAGATATTTATCGCGGCGGCAGCGTCCGTTCCCAAATATACCATCCGTATTTTAAACAGCAGGTCATTCTGGTTGGCGTTCCCTACGGAGATAAAGGGCATCCACGTGGCGCGATACTGATGGCGGAACCTCTCAGCGGTTTTGGAGGATTCCTCCGGAGTGTTTATATCTTTACCATTATTATCGGTATTTTGGCTTTGCTTGTCAGCCTTTTTATGGTACGGAGACTTTCCCGGCAGGTCGTGAAACCGCTTGTGTCTATGAAAGACGCTACGATAGCGATTGCAAAAGGAAATTATTCCCGGCGCGTAGAAGTGGAAGGCGAGGATGAAGTGGCAGAACTGGGAGATGCTATCAACCATTTAAGCACAGAGCTGAGCAACTATCTGGGTAAGCTGGCGCGTATGGAAAAAATTCGCCGTGATTTTGTGGCCAATGTTTCGCATGAGCTTCGGACACCGATTACGATCATTCGGGGATATAATGATATTGTCAGCGATACCTTGGAAGAAACAGATCCCAATAAGAGGTACTGCCATCTGATCGGCACAGAGACAAAACGACTGGAGCGACTGGTACGGGGGCTTCTGGATATCAGCCGGCTGCAGTCTGCCGATAAACTGAACATAGCAGATTTGCAGCCATTACCAATTTCGGAGATTGTCCGTAATGTGGCGGAACATCTGAAAGTGAAAGCGGAGCCAAAACATATTACATTAAAATTGCAGTTGGAAGACGGGGTTGAGATACTGGGAAACGGCGATCAGATCGTCCAATTGGTTCTTTTACTTGGAGATAATGCGATCAAATATTCTCCGGAAGGAAGTTTCGTGCGTTACGAAATAAAACGGCAATCGAACGGCTCGGTGGAAATGAGCGTCGTGGATAACGGTCCGGGAATTCCGGAAGAAGACATTCCTTTTATTTTTGAACGTTTTTATAAAGTGGATAAGTCACATGCGCAGAGTTCTTCCAAGGGAACGGGGCTGGGACTTGCCATCGCGAAAGAAATTGTCCGTATGCATGACGCCCACATAGAAGTTTTTTCCCAGATAGGAGCAGGTACCCGGTTTGTTGTAAACTTTCCTGCCGCTTCCGTAGTTTGTCAGGATGCTAAATCATGATTCTGGATATCTTAAATCCGGATTATCGCTTTTCTTCCGTTACCGGTATTACTCCCGAATGGCTGCAGAAAAAAGGATACGACAGCCTTCTTTTGGATATTGATAATACGTTGTTGCCACGTAACAGCAGCGTCGTTCCCGAAAAACATATCGGCTGGTTGAAAAATCTGCAGAAACAGGGAATCGTTCTTGTTTTGTCTTCTAATAATGGTGGAAAGCGGATCCGGCAGATTAAAGCGCAATTACAGGAAAACGCGCTGGACATTCCGGTGCTGACCTGGGCGGGCAAACCGATTCCTCTGGCTTATCGCAGGGCTTGTCGCGTGCTGCATGAAACAGCGCCGGAAAAGACTTCCATACAGGTTCTTGCTGTTGGCGATCAACTTTTTACGGATGTGTTGGGCGCCCATCTTTGCAATCTTCCGGCAGCATGGCTGCAGCCTCTTTCCCAGAATGATTTTATTACCACAAAACTGCTTCGTGTATTTGAGAAACAGCTGATGCAGTATTTTGATAAAAAGGGGATCCTTCCAAATGAAAATTAAATTGGCACTGGTGCAGATGGAAATTAAAGAAAAAAACTGTGTCGGCAATACGGAACATGGGTTACAGTTAATGGAGGAAGCCGCGCAACAAAGCGATCTGGTCATTCTTCCGGAAATCTGGACCACCGGCTATTCGCTGGGACATCTCCGGGAAGAAGCGGTAACACTGGACAGCCCGCTGATAAGGCGGATTTGCGACATTGCCGCAAAATATCGCTGTTCGTTGATGCCGGGCTCTATTCCTGTGAGAAAAGGAGAAGCGGTTTATAATATGCTTCTGGGAATCAACAAGGATGGCAGGATCGTCAGTGAGTACGGCAAGGCCCATTTGTTTGGCATGTTTGAAGAAGAAAAGTTTTTTGCGCCGGGAAATTCCTTTGATGTATTTGACTTGGACGGGATTTGCTNNCTACGATTTGCGTTTTCCGGAGTTTTACCGATATCTGGCAAAGCAGGGCGCGCAGCTTATCGTCTGTCCGGCTGAGTGGCCTTCTCGCAGGGGCGACGGATTTGATTTGTTGTCACGGGCCCGGGCTTTTGAAAATCATTTGTTTATCGCTGCTGTCAACTGTGTGGGCACGTTTAAGGGCGACCCTTTTTACGGGCATTCACGTGTAATCGATCCAATGAACCGGATCATTGCGGAAGGTGATGACAAGGAAAGACTTATATTTGCCGAAATCGATTTGGACCAGATAAAAAAAGCAAGAAAAGTGCTGAACGCTTTGCAGGATACCCGTTTTACTATAGACAGGCCATTATCCTGAATCGATTTCTGCTGCAAATCAATTTAGACGAAAGTGGATGAACGACTATGAGGATAAGAAAATTTTCCGCAGGCATTCTTCTTGCCGTTGCGCTTTTTTCGTTTTCGCCTTTGGTGTCTGCGTCTAAATCCGTTCCAAAAGACGTAAGATACCTGCTGGGGATGTATTATGGCAATGCTTCTGTTTTCCTTGTGAGGGAAAACAAAGGCAATCTGGAGATTGCATTCCATTCGGATGCGGAAGACAAAGATTTTTCTTTCGCAAATATATTTCCGTTAAAAAAGGTTCGTTTTGATTCATATACTTTGAAAGAAGACGGACCGATCCTTTCGGCAGAAGCGCCGGTCCATTTTGAGCGCGACACAGATGGTAACGGCATTGTGTGCAAGATTGGCGGTAAACGTTTTGCACGCAATTTTTTCCCGGGTGAAGGAAATAAAATTTATCGGGTAGAAGTTTCCGGCGATTACAATGCGCTGAAAGAAGCTGCCCGTCAGGCTGCCGTTCCGGTCAAACTGCAACAGGGGAAGGCGGCGAAACTTGTTTCGGTCCGTGCGGCGGTTCCCAGCGCCAAAATCGCATTGCGATACACCGGTGCGGATACTATATTTGGAATACCGCTGCATGATGCAGCAGACGCTTTTATGGATTCCGAAGCGGCGAACGCTCTGCAAAGAGCATCAGAAAAACTGGCTGCATATGGATACGGTCTTCTGATCTGGGAGGCATATCGCCCCTGGTACGTATCAAAGCTGGCTTCCGATTTAATGCCAAAAGATAAAAAGAATATGCTTCCACTGCCCGACAGAGGGGAAGACAGGAATACCGGGCGGACGATTGATGTAAGTCTATACGATTTGCAAACCGGAGAACCGGTGGACATGATCAGCGATTTTGACGAAGTATCGGTACGTCAGTTCCCTGGTTTTACAGGAGGAACGGAGCGCCAGAGAAATTTGCGTGACCTGCTTGTATCTGTAATGCAAGATGCAGGGTTTGTGCAGGGAAAAGAAGAGTGGTGGCATTTTTCTTACGGTGATACAAAAGACTGGCAACATTTGAATATCCCTTATGAGCAGATTAAAACTAACTAAGTTTGCTTGACAAATAAACAGTTCGTGTTACAGTTATAAAGTATGATAATTTTTTTAGTATTTTAATATAAATTTATCAATAAAGATTTTGTGGAGGAACCAACTATGACGGTTTATGATTGTGCCAATGAATTAGCGAAAGAAATGCGCGCTACGCGTGAGTTTTCTGTTTTAAAAGAAGCGAAAGAAAAATTGTCTGCGGAACCGGATACCAAGGCGCTGGTCAATAAATTTATGCAACTTGGACAGGAAGTGGAAATTGCCCGTTACCAGAAAAAAGAAATTCCGGCTGAAAAAGAAGCGCAGTTTAATGATATGATGCGTACGCTGAGCCTGAATCCGCTGGCTATGAATTATTTAAATGCATTCCAGCGTTTCCAGCTGATGTTTCAGGATGTTTCCAAAACGATTACAGATGTTGTGAAAGAAGTTGCGGAATAAAATGAAGCTTCAGGAAATAGCGTTACTTTTACAAAACGAAACCGGTGCAAAGATCCGTGTCAGCGAACCGATGTGCAATCATACTTCGTTTCATATCGGCGGACCGGCTGATGTGCTTGTTGTTCCTGACAATACAGAAGATGTCAGGAATACGCTGCGTATTTCCAGGGAACACCGGATTCCGCTGACTGTGCTGGGGAACGGTTCCAACGTGCTGGTAAGGGATAAGGGCATCCGCGGTATAGTTTTAAAAATGGGCAATGCGTTAAAGCATTGGGAACAGCATGACGACAGATTTACTTTTGAAAGCGGGGTCTCTCTGGCGCAATGTTGTCGGATCATCGGAGAAGCCGGATATACGGGGATGGAATTTGCGGTAGGCATACCGGGAAGTCTTGGCGGTGCTGTGTACATGAATGCCGGCGCTTACGATGGGGAAATGAAAAATACGGTGGTATCTGTATTGACGATGACGCGTTCCGGAGATTTAAAAACACTGACATCGGAGGAATTACAGTTTGGTTATCGTCATTCTGCCTTTCAGGAAGCGGATGATATTGTATTGCAGGTAACAATGGATCTCTCCAAAGGAGACAAGTCGGAGATCCTTGCCAAAATGGATGACTTCAGTCAGCGCCGTATCAGCAAACAACCTTTGGAACTTCCCAGTGCCGGAAGCACTTTTAAACGCCCCGAAGGGCATTTTGCAGGAGCGCTGATTGAACAGGCCGGCCTGAAGGGGTTCCGCATCGGAGGAGCCGAAGTTTCTGTTAAACACGCAGGATTTATTGTCAATGCAGACCATGCAACAGCTGCCGATGTCCTGCAATTGATCGAACATATTCAGAACTGTATTCAAACAAAATTTCATGTGTATATGAAGCCTGAAGTTTTGGTTTTAGGAGAAGAATGACCAATATTTATGATATTATAAACGATTTATATAACGATGACGAAGGATGGGGGACCATCCTTGAACGCGGATATGCCGAGCAGTTTCTGCGTACGGAAGCCTTTCGGGGCGCTTCTGATGATGAACTGCTGGATATTTGGCAACAGGTCATGTACCTTCTTATTTACTGCGGTAACACTTCCTATAAACTGGGGGACCTGACTGCAGAAGATCTGATTTTCTGTATCAGTTGGTGTCAACGCAATATTGGGGATTTTGAACTGACTTATGACAGCGTGTCGTATTTCCTTTCAGTTACGGATCGTCTTCTTTCGTTTTTAAAACAGAAAAAGGCAATTACTCATGATTCAGCTGCGGCAAAATGCAAATTAAAACTGTTGGGCCCGGATGGAAATCTGAATATATTTCAGGAAGATGGTTCGCTGCCGGAAGCATATGAAAACTTCCGCACGAACCGGGAACCGGATCTGGAAACAAAAGTTTTTATGCAGTTAGGACAGAAACTTATTGATTTGTTCAATATGATGCGCCAGTTTTTCGGCGACGACCGGTTTGCTGTTGATAAAAAACGCGCATGCGCCGTATTTCTTGGCGTCGCGGAAGAACCTGATGAGTCTGTGCAGCCTGAATTATATTCTTCTTTTTGGGAATACTTTATTTTTGACTATCATCTGCGACAAACGAATCGCCGTCCGATAGAAGTGTTTTATGAATTTTACAAACAACATCCCAATCCGGATCATGCGAAAAGCAACAGGGCGCTGATCGGGCTTTTGGAAACTATGCTGAAAATCCGTCTCATGATCTTTACCGTTGAAAGCCGGACCGAAGACGGATGGTACAGATGCCGCGATTTTTTTACCGGCAGTATCTCCGATCTTTCTCTTCCACTGGACGAAACATTTGACATGAAAAACATGTTATGCGTCGCCCATGTTTTTGAAGACGGAAATCTGTTTACCGAATATCTGCGGAGTGTCTACATCAAACCAGTCTCTCAAAAAATCCTGCGCAACAATTTTTCTCATCTTTTAGAATGGTACCGCGTGCAGAACCCGCAGGCTGACTGGGAAACATTCTGTGAGAATAATGCAGCGCTGGTAATCCATATGGTGGGATTTTTCAGCGTACAGGATTCGATTCCCGAATCGTTCCGCTGGACTACCAATATCCGGGAATATACACCGGCTGAAGTTGATTCGCAAAGCGATATGTTCCGTATGCTGATGCGGTTCAGTGAACTGATGCATATGACTTTTCAGGACCGGAAAAACCTTATTCAGATGTGGAGTGATTTTGTAAAATTACGTCCGGTTTTTTGTACATATCATGAGGATTTTATGATCTGGACCCTGGCGTTATTAAATAACTATATGGATATTTTAAAGAATACTATATTAGATGTGTATTCCTATGCGGAAAAAACCAAGCTCAGAAAAGAGAGCATTGAGGAAAGGACAAAAATTATCCATGATACGCTCGGATTGGAAGAGTTTGATCCGCGATATTGCAGTGAAGACGCTTTCATCAATATGATTTTTTCGTAAGGAGGAAAAACCATGTTATGTAAATTCTGCCAGCATGATTTTGATGACAGTCTTACAGAGTGTCCTTATTGTCACCGGCAGGTAGATTTTGAACCTAAGAGCCTGACGCGGGAAGAACGTGACAGCTTTTCAGGTACTACCATAGAAGTTGAAGGCCCATCCGGAAACGGTGGGAATGCAGGGTACAGTGAATATCAGGAACAGGGGAGCTATCAGGACGATGGGAGATACGGACGCGCAGACGATCCATCAAGAGAACATTCGCGCTCCTCGCATTTCAAAGTGTACAATCTGGGCGGCGGACTGCTGAACTGGATTATCGTTGCTCTCATCGTGCTAGGCATTGTCTTTTTTCTGCTGCCTGCTTTTCTTTTTATTGCAGTGATTGGGACCATAGCCGGAGCTGTTATCATCTTTCTGTCAAGGTTGTTCAGTAAAAACTCTCACAAATAGAATTTCAAATTATTTTTTTGTTCAGGGAGGAATTCTTAATGAAAAACAGATTATGCGAAATGTTAGGCATCCGATATCCAATCATCCAGGGCGGAATGGCCTGGAGCAGCGACGGAACGCTGGCAGCAGCTGTTTCCAATGCCGGCGGTGCAGGAATCATCGGAACAGGCGGACGGACTACCGAATGGGTCAAAGAAGAAATCACAAAGGCTAAGAGCCTGACAGACAAACCTTTTGGGATCAATCTGATGCTGATGGCTCCCAATGTAAATGAAATTGCAGATGTTGTCTGTGAAGAAAAAGTTGCATTTATTACGACCGGCGCAGGAAATCCGGTTCCTTGGATCGAAAAAATGCACAAAGCAGGCGTAAAAGTGATTCCGGTCGTACCTAACGTTAAACTGGCAAAACGGATTGCCGCTTCCGGCGCGGATGCGATGGTGATCGAAGGAATGGAAGGCGGCGGACATATCGGGACCATGACCTGCATGGCGCTGCTCTCCAATGTATTGAAAGATAAATATCCGATTCCGGTTTTAGCAGCAGGCGGTATTGCTGACGGACGTGCCATGGCGGCTGCCTTGCTGATGGGCGCGGACGGCGTGCAGATGGGTTCCCGCTTTCTGCTGACGACGGAATGTCCGGTACATGAAAAAACGAAAAATATGATTGTAAATGCAACAGATACGGATTGCGTAGTTACCGGCTATTCCAGAAATATGGGAGTACGTTGTTTGAAAAATGCGTTTACCCAGCGCTATCTGGAAGCAGAAATCAGCGGCGCTCCAAAAGAGAAACTGATGGAAATGGGGACGGGGACAAACCGTATGGCCATGAAAGAGGGAGATATTGAAAACGGAAGCGTCATGGTCGGAGAGAGCCTGAATGTTCTGAATGAAATACTGCCATGTAAAGATGTAATTGAGAAGATTGTCGCAGATGCGAAAGCGACGCTGGAAAAAGCATCTTTGATCGCATTATAATTTTTGTAAAATGATTTCACCCCGGTTACAGTGATTGCGACCGGGGTGATTTTTTAACTATGGTTTCGCCTGTGGTTTCAGCACGGCAGCGGCCCGTAGTTTGTGCGGTTTATTGGAAACCGTGCTTTGTGATTTTAGATTCTGCTTTATCTGTTTAGTCTGCTGTTCCTTCTTGTTTTTTGTTTTATGTTTTTCTTTATTTCGGGTTTCAATTTTTAAATGTTCGTCGTCTGGCGTTATGACCTGCACCTTTGCTTCTTTGCGGCCAAATTTCAAAGCTTTTTTGTGAGATTCTATAAAAATGTCTACATGTCGATTGTATTTGGAATGCATGCGGTCCTGTACATAATATTTATGGCCGTCATAAATAATAACACTCCCAATCGGAACAAAATTTGCCGCGCATGTATAACCTTCTTTTGCTTTTTGCCCACTTGCCGTGGTGCGGGAGCCTGTTTCATGCGGTGTATAAGCGGACATGGAAACTGTCGTCCAGAAAATAGCGGCCAGAGAAACAGCACGGTAGAAAGATTGTTTCATAGATTCCTCACTTCAGCAATAAAATATAATTTGATTTTCTCTATAATAAATGAAGAAGCAACAACTTGTTTAATGTTTTATTAGAATAGTCGTTCCTGCAGCAACAGTTTTTCTTTCATTGCCTTGTACTCCAGCGAATAATAAGTGGTTAACTGTGCTTCGCGAAAATCTGTGCCGTAGGCGCGACAGCTCAGGCTAAGGACAGGAGGCGACTGGATCCGTTTTGCAACGGAAAGACCGGTAAATAAATTGTACCAGCGTTCCAGATCCTGACAGAAAGCGGCGTGACTTGGAAAAAGCTTTGCAACAAGCCCTTTCTCGCAGCCTAAAAACTCTTCCAGCGTATGCTCAATATAATGTTTTAAAATATCCGCTGGGGATGTTTTATCCCAATTTTCAATAAAAGATCGCAATAGAAAATCATGATACGCATAATGAAGGGGATCGCCACCGTTTCCCACGGTTTGTTCCTGGGAAAGTTCCGCGCTGGGACGAATCGTAAAAATCCTTTCCGGAATTACGTTGCGTTTATAAACTTTTTTGTTTAAATATTTCCCGAGCATGTAAACCTGGTATTTCCACAGATCTCCAAGAGGACAGAACAGGCCTATCAGATCTCCGTAAAAAGTGCCGTACCCGACACTGATTTCAGCCTTGTTGGCATTACAGCTGATACCGCCCTTAAATGCTGCGGAGAATCCTGCAAGAATGCGGGAACCACGGTCGCGGGCCTGAATGTTTTCATACATAAGACCTGTCAGTTCAACCTTGAAATCCCGGTTGGACGTGTAATTATGAATCGGCGAGTAAAGCTGTTCCACCGTATGCGCCACACTGTCATTGACAGGAACGATGGTATAGCAGCAGCCAAGGTTTTCCGCCAGTTGCTGAGCCAGATTTTTTGTAAGTTCAGAATTATAACGACTGGGCATATTGACAAGAAGAACCTGCTGCGGCCCAAGGATATCTGCAAAGAGAGCAGCTGTAACAGCCGAATCGATACCGCCGGAAGCGCCAAGAACCATGCGGTTGATTCCGGTCTGTTTCAGGAAGTTTTCTGTTCCGTAACGGATTGTTTTATAAAGAATGGCAGGTTCATCATCTTCCGTGGCAATCAGTTCATCTTCTGCCGCATATGCCCGTATCTTTCCGCTTTCTGTATCCCAGGAAAAAGAAAACAGCTTTTCTTTAAACATCGGCGCCGCGGCCTTAACCATACCATCTTCGCCATAGACGCAGCTCTGCCCGTCAAATGTAAAAATATTTTTGCCCGTATTCTGGACACCGATGTGGTTACAATAAATTGACGGACAATGCAATTCTTTTGCCAACGAGCCAAATATTTTATGCCGTTTTGTGTTTTTTCCAAGTGAGAACGGGGAACTGGAAAGATTGCATAAGACTTCCGCGCCTCCCTGTTTCAGCATGGCAGGAACCTTAACAGGCGAATTCTCGGTTCCTCCGTCTTCAAAAAGCAAGACGCCGAGTTTTACATCTTTCCCATGAATGCAGACAGTAACGGAACCCAGACCATTTTTCAGCGAAATACGTTTATCTTTCAATAACATTTCCTGCCCGGAAAAATAGCGGGAATCGTCAAATTCCCGGTAAGCGGGGAGGGAAAATTTGGCTACGAAATCCATACCCTGTGCGGTTGGGATCAGCTTGCCGTTCTGCGCTGTAAATGCTGCGCTGTATTTTCGCACGTGGCCGTCATTATTTT
>DDQB01000037.1:0-14504 GCA_002342505.1 Acidaminococcaceae bacterium UBA2453 | reverse complement strand
TATTTTTCCGTTTCCATTCAGTCGCCACATTACCAAAGATTACAGTGATACCCTGGGATGCGGCAATAATTTGTTGACCATAGACTTCGCAGTCTTTTAAAAATGAAGTCTGCTCCCACAGGTCGCCAATCATATAACCAGGTACAGCCATTTCCGGAAAAAGTAAAATATCAACGTTTTCTTTTTTTGCAAGGCTGATGAATTGTAAAATTTTTTCTGTGTTCAGATCCGGACGCCCGGCAATGACCTCTATTTGTCCGCAGGCTATTTTAATTGACATGTTACAGCCTTCTTTCCGTATTAATTAAAAAAATAGTAAAGTAAATGTTATGCTTCAAATAAATTATAGCAGAGACGTTTGCGTTTTTCCACATTTTAGTTTAACATATATAAACGCAGGAGGTAATCTGCATGAAAAAAATTAAAAAGACAAATGCTGTTCGTATTTTGGATGATCTCCATATCAGGTACGATTTAAAAACATATCCGGTGGATGAGGAACATTTAGATGCCGTTCATGTTGCAAGAGAAGTTGGCATGCCGCCGGAACAGGTATTTAAAACGCTGTGCGTGCGCGGAGATAAAACTGGCGTTATCTTTGCAGTCATTCCCGGAAACAGCGAACTGGACCTAAAAAAGCTGGCACGGATAAGCAGCAATAAACGCTGTGAAATGGTACATTTGAAAGAAGTCCTGCCATTAACAGGTTACATTCGCGGAGGCTGTTCCCCGTTAGGCGCTAAGAAAGCGTATCCTGTATTTATGGATGAAACCTGCGGGATTTTTGACTGTATTGCAATCAGCGCCGGTATGCGCGGCATGCAGATCCTTGCCTCGCCGGACGATTTGATAAAAGCAACGAAAGCAACTGTTGCTTCATTAGTTGTGGATTAAGTAAGTCTTTAAATTTTTATTTTCTTGTTGTGTTATTTAGTAAAGAATGAGGTGTGTCACAATGTTATTTGTCAGCACGAGAGGGCAGGTCGGAAAAGTGTCTTCTGCCCACGCAATCAAAGAAGGACTGGCCGGAGACGGCGGACTGTTCGTCCCACAGAGTTTTCCTTCCCTGTCATTGGAACAGATTCTGAGCCTGAATACATTGTCTTATGAACAGTGCGCGGCTACCATCCTGAATTATTTTCTGACGGATTATTCGCCGGCTGAATTGGCAGAATGTGCAACAGCTGCCTATTCGCCTCTAAAATTCGGCAAAAACCCTGCGCCGTTATGCAAAGTTGGCGATCGGACCGATGTGCTGGAACTTTGGCATGGTCCGACTTTGGCATTTAAAGATATTGCTCTTCAGATTTTGCCGCACCTGATGACAAAAGCGCAAAATAAAACAGGAACCGATACAAAAATTGTCATTCTGGCAGCAACATCCGGTGATACAGGCAAAGCTGCGCTGGAAGGTTTTGCCGATGTTCCCGGAACCGAAATCATTGTTTTTTATCCGGAAGATGGCGTCAGTCCCGTACAGAAATTGCAGATGGTAACGCAACAGGGTGGCAATACAAAAGTTTTTGGTATTCATGGAAACTTTGACGATGCACAGCGCGGTGTCAAGGAAATATTTGGCGATACAGGTCTGGCCGCTGAATTAAAGGATTTTGGCTGGGAGTTTTCCTCCGCAAATTCAATCAACTGGGGGCGCCTGGTACCGCAGATTACATATTATTTTAAATCGTATGCGGATGCTGTTGCCAATGGCAGGATCGAACCGGGAGAAAAAGTTATCTTTGCTGTTCCCACTGGTAATTTCGGCGATATACTGGCGGGCTATTACGCGAAAAAGATGGGGCTTCCGGTGAAACGGTTCATCTGCGCTTCCAATTCGAATAACGTGCTGACGGACTTCATTAATACCGGTGTGTATAACAAATTAAGGGAACTCAATAAAACCGTATCCCCGTCCATGGATATTCTGGTATCCAGTAATCTGGAACGCCTTTTATTTGATCTGACTGACAATAATTCCGCTCAGGTTGCTGAATGGATGACGCAGCTGAATACTGCCGGACAGTACAAAGTCACATCAGATGTTGCGGAACGCGTACGGGATTTGTTCTTTGCTGCCTGGGTAGATGAAATGGAAACAAAGGAGACTATCGGCCGTGTTTACAATGATTTTGAATATGTGGTTGATCCTCATACCGCAGTGGCTTGGCGCGCAGCCCAAAAATACCGCCTGCTGAGCAGTGATGACAGCTATATCATTGTACTGTCTACGGCAAGTCCATACAAATTCTGCCAGACTGTTCTGGAAGGTCTTGGAAAAGCAGAAGGGCTAGATGAGAGCCAACCGTTTGAAGCAGCCCGCAGGCTGACAGAGGAAACAGGTTTGCCGATTCCGCATCAGATTACGGAAATGGAACATAAACCCGTGCTTCATAATGAAGTAATCGGCACCGGGGAGATGGCGGCGAATATCAAAAAAACTTTGGAAATTCCCGTAGAAAATTCATAAAAAAGTCTTGCCCGTTGGCAATGACTGTGATATAATCTTTCAAGTGTTTAATACACACGCAGTTGCAGAGGTACTGTCCGCATAAGCGGTTAACCTTAATCATAGGCGACTGCGGAGGAAAAAACAGGAGGAAACAAAAAATGAGCAGTATTATTTCCATGAAACAGTTGCTGGAAGCCGGCGTACATTTCGGCCATCAGACCCGTCGCTGGAACCCCAAAATGGCGAAGTACATCTTCACCGAACGTAACGGTATCTACATTATCGATCTGCAGAAGACCGTTAAAAAAGTTGATGAAGCATATAACTTCATCCGTGAAACCGCACAGAACGGCGGAAACATTTTGTTTGTAGGTACTAAGAAACAGGCACAGGAAGCCATGCGTGAAGAAGCGCTCCGCTGCAATCAGTACTATGTTAATGAACGTTGGCTGGGCGGCATGATGACCAACTTCAAGACCATCCAGAAACGGGTTGCACGTCTGCGTCAGCTGGAAAAGATGGAAGAAGACGGAACCTTTGATGTTCTGCCCAAGAAAGAAGTTCTGGGCCTGCGTCATGAAATGGAAAAACTGAACAAAAACCTGGGCGGCATCAAAGATATGAAAAAACTGCCGGCAGCTTTGTTCGTTGTAGATCCCCGCAAAGAACACATTGCTGTTCTGGAAGCCCGCAAGCTGAACATTCCTATCGTAGCAACAGTTGACACCAACTGCGATCCGGATGAAGTAGATTATGTAATTCCTGCTAATGATGACGCTATCCGTGCTGTACGTCTGCTTGCAAGCAAAATGGCTGATGCAGTGCTGGAAGGTCGTCAGGGTCAGCAGACTGCAGAAGCAGAAGCTGCCCCGGCTGAAGAAGCTGCAGACGCAGAATAAGATATTAACGGGTTTTCGACTCCGGGAACCTTTAGTGTTATGATCTCGAAAGGGAACCCGCTGCGGTTCCCTTTATTAAACTGTAAACATTTAAAACCATAAAATTCAGGAGGATTTAGGGTATGGCACAGATTACTGCTGCAATTGTTAAAGAACTGCGCGAACGTACGGGCGCAGGTATGATGGACTGCAAAAAGGCATTGGTCGCTACGGAAGGCGATATGGAAAAAGCAATTGACTTCCTGCGTGAAAAGGGATTGTCCCAGGCTGCGAAGAAAGCTGGTCGTGTAGCAGCAGAAGGCGCTGTTGTTGCTCACGTTGCCGAAGATGGAAAAATTGGGGCAATCGTGGAAGTAAACTGCGAAACCGACTTTGTTGGCAAGAACGAAAACTTCCAGGCGCTGGCAAAATCCATTGCTGCCAAAGTCGTTGCTGACAATCCGGCTGATGTAGATGCGCTGTTGGCTTCCGAAATTGACGGTAAAGCAGTCAAAGATCTGGTTACGGAAGCGATTGCAAAAATCGGTGAAAACATTTCCGTTCGTCGTTTTGTTCGTTATGAAAGCGCAGAAGGACAAGTTTACAGCTATATTCATGCCGGCGGAAAAATTGGTGTTCTGGTCGACATGAAAGGCGGCGACGCCGAATTGGGAAAAGATGTAGCTATGCAGGTTGCCGCAGCTAATCTTCAGTTCCTGAACCGCAATGAAGTTCCTTCTTCCGAACTGGAACATGAAAAAGATATCCTGACAGAACAGGCCCGTAATGAAGGCAAGCCGGAAAACATCATTGAAAAGATGGTACTAGGCCGCATTAACAAGTACTATAAAGAAGTTTGTCTTGTAGATCAGGAGTTCATCAAAGACGGCGACCTGACCATCAGCAAATTGTTGAAATCAAAAAATGCGGATGTTTCCCGTTTTGCCCGCTTCCAGTTAGGCGAAGGCATTGAAAAGAAACAGGAAAACTTCGCTGATGAAGTTGCTGCTTTTATTAAAAAATAATTTCGGACCAAAAAAGACTGCAAAAAAATTGCAGTCTTTTTTTATGAATTCAAACGTATTGCAGACGGACGTAAAAGGAAGTTTTTTGTTTCATGCGGGATGTCTTTAAATTTTCACAATTTAATCAGTAATTATTGCTTTCTGCTATTTTTCAAAAGTGCAGGATGTGGTATAATATTTAGAAGAATGCCAGCAAGTACTAACTATCTGGATTTAGTTTTTAGAAATGACTATAAAATAACAGGAGGGTGTCGGCGTGGCAAATGAAGTAAAATACAAACGAGTGGTTTTAAAATTAAGCGGTGAAGCGCTTGCAGGAGAAAAAGGTTATGGCATTGATCCGAATGTAGTCAATTCCATTGCAAAACAAATCAAAGAAGTGCTTGACTGCGGTCTTGAGATTGCTGTCGTTAATGGCGGAGGCAATATCTGGCGCGGACTTTCCGGCGCTAATAAGGGGATGGATCGTGCAACCGCCGATTATATGGGTATGCTGGCAACAATCATTAATTCGCTTGCCTTGCAGGATGCGCTGGAACAGATAGGGGTTCCGACCCGTGTACAGACAGCCATCGAAATGCGTCAGATAGCGGAGCCGTATATCCGCCGAAGAGCGGTTCGTCATCTGGAAAAGGAGCGTGTCGTAATTTTTGCAGCCGGTACCGGAAATCCGTATTTTTCGACAGATACAACTGCTGCGTTGCGTGCTGCAGAAATTGAAGCAGATGCAATCTTGATGGGAAAGAACGGCGTAGATGGTGTATATGACGCCGACCCAGCTACCCATCCGGAAGCGAAAAAGTTTGATTCACTGGATTATATTGATGTAATCAACAAACACTTAAGTGTTATGGATACCACTGCTATCAGCCTGTGTATGGACAACAAGATCCCAATCATTGTATTTAATATTGAGACTCCCGGTAATATTTTAAAAGCGGCTTTAGGAACTGTTACCGGAACAACAGTAGGAGGTAAAGCATAATGGCAACAATTGAAGAACTATTAAAAACTAACGAAGAAAAGATGAAAAAGACAATTTCCTATCTTCGTGAAGATCTGGCAGGATTAAGAGCAGGACGAGCCACGCCGGCCCTGTTGAATAAAATTATGGTAGATTATTACGGCGCTCCGACGCCTGTTAATCAGGTGGCCAACGTGGCTGTTCCCGAGCCTCGCATGATTGTTATTACGCCTTGGGAAAAAACAATGATCAAAGCTATCTCGAAAGCGATTATGACATCTGACCTGGGGCTCAATCCCAATACAGACGGATCCGTTATCCGGTTAAATCTTCCCCAGCTGACGGAAGATCGCAGAAAAGAACTTGTTAAAACTGCCAATAAACGTACGGAAGAAGCCCGCGTAAGCGTAAGAGGACTGCGCCGCGACATTATTGAAGGAATTAAGAAGGCAGAAAAAGCCAAAGAAATAACGGAAGACGATTCCAAAGACGGCCAGGACAAAGCACAGAAACTGACTGATAAAATGATGAAAGAAATCGACAAAGTGATTGAAGCTAAAGAAAAAGAAATTATGGAAGTGTAAAGATGCCGGATGTTTTGGCCATGCCGTTAAATATAGCGGTTAAAATACTGCTTAATGCGGGATGGGAGTATCGCGTTGTACATATATCTTCCGGTTACAGGCAGGAAGACATAGAGAATTGCCTTACGGAAGAGTATGTTGTCAGACAGCAACAATTGTCTGAACATATAATACTTTTGAGTACAATGATGAAGAGGAGAAAGGAGGTGCTTGAGCATGGCTTTCAAAATTGATACCGACGCTTGCGTAGGCTGTGGCACTTGTGCCAGCACTTGCCCCGTTGGCGCACCTAAAGAAGATGGTAATGGTAAATATCAGATTACCGCTGACGAATGTGTAGAATGCGGCGCTTGCGCAGCAAACTGCCCGGTTGGCGCCATCAATCAGGAATAATTGATTCCGGAACTCCCCTTTTGCTTTGCAGAAGGGGAGGCACATTTTTTGTTTCAGGGAGAAAACACCTATGTTTAAAGGTTTGTTTCAAAAACCTGTATATTCCATGCCGTCTAAAGTTAAAATGGATACGAGCGGTTTGGATATGTCGAATATCCCGGAACATATCGCAATCATTATGGACGGGAATGGGCGATGGGCTAAAGAGCAGGGAAAGGTCCGTACATTTGGGCATAAAGCAGGAGCAGAAACTTTAAAAAAGATAGTGAAAGCTGCGGATGCGTTAGGAATCAAGGCAATCACCGCTTATGCTTTTTCTACGGAAAACTGGAAACGGCCTGTTACTGAAGTCCATTTTATTATGGAATTATTAAGCCGATACCTGACTTCTGAAATTCAGGAATTCAAAGAAAATAATGTGCAAGTTCGATTCATGGGTTCACGCGAGGGACTTCCTGCAATTGTGAACGAAAAAATGGATCATGCTATTGAAGAAACAAAAAACGATACCGGCATTATTTTAAACTTGGCAATTAATTACGGCGGACAAGCTGAAATTCTCCATGCAGTGCGTTCCATTGCCCGACAGGTTGCGGACGGAACGCTGAAGATTGAAGATATTGATGTTCCCGTGTTTGAAAATAATTTATATTCCAAAGGTCTTCCGTCTCCGGATTTGATGATCCGTACGGGCGGAGATCTGCGAGTCAGCAACTTTTTATTATGGCAGATTGCCTATGCAGAAATTTGGACTACTTCTGTTTATTGGCCGGATTTTACACCGGACATGCTGATAGAAGCAATTAAAATTTATCAGAAACGGGAGCGCCGATTTGGCGGTCTCGTGCAAAAGTAATTACTTAAAAAAAGACACGATTTTAAAAGTTCAGTTGACAGATGACAGGGAAAGTGGTCGTGTCTTCCAAAGGATGAATTGATTTGCTTAAACGTATTTTAACTGCAATCGTAGGAATTCCGGTTGCTGTATTTTTGGTAACACAGGGCGGCAAGCTTTTTTCTGCCGCGGTTTTTGTGCTGGCTGCAGCGGCATGGCGTGAGTATGCACGTATGACAGCAACCAAAAAGATAAATTGCTATATAATTACTTCGTTCCTTCCTTCAATGCTGTTGGTATTAGCTGCGGGAATGGGAAAAAGTGAATGGTTTATGCCCGTGCTTGCTTTTGGCACGCTGGGAGTGCTGATAGAAGGGCTTTTGCGTCATTGCAACTGTAATGAAACAAACTGGCCTTTGCATACTTCCACTTCACTGACTGCGCTGTTATATGTGGGATTATTATTTGCTCATATCCCCCTGATCAGGGAGATTCCCGGGAATACAGTTCATTTTCTGGGCATGGAATTTGCCCGGGGAGAACTTTCCCTGTGGATGGTTCTGTTAGGAACATGGGCGAGTGATACCTTCGCATATTTTTTTGGTATGGCGTTCGGAAAACACAAATTCTGTTCTGTTAGTCCCAAAAAATCAATGGAAGGCGCAATTGCAGGATTTCTGTTTGCTTTTGCCGTGACAGGCAGTATCGCCTGTTACGGATTACGGGCCGGAATCGCTGCATCCATTTTGCTGGGGCTGACGGTCGCATTTTTTGCTCCGGTAGGAGATTTGATAGAATCTATTTTAAAACGATCTTACGATATAAAAGATTCCGGTAATTTTTTCCCGGGGCACGGTGGCGTACTAGACCGCTTTGACAGTCTTCTCTTTGCTGTTCCGGCGGCTTATTATATACTGAAGCTGTTCGGGAACTAAATGCCGGAATACCTGCGGTTTTTTCTTAGACATAATTGTTTGACAGGAGTCATTTATGAAAAATATTTCCGTTTTGGGAAGCACAGGTTCAATTGGCAGGCAGACACTGGAAGTAGCAGCGGCCAATCCGGATAAGATAAAGATACGCGTACTGGCAGCACATAAAAACGTTGCACTGATGTTAAATCAGATAGAAGCATTCAACCCTGATTTTGCCGTATTAGCAGATAAAGAAGCGGCTGTCGAATTAAAACGCCAGTATAGAGGAAAAACAGAGATCCTGAGCGGGCAGGAAGGCCTTCTTGCCGCATCGACGTACGAAAAAGCAGATACCGTTTTAGGCGCTATGGTTGGCTATGCAGGCTTACGCCCAACGTTAGCCGCTATTGCATCAGGCAAGGATATAGCGCTTGCCAATAAGGAGACGTTGGTGGCTGCGGGACATCTTGTTATGAAAGCCGTACAGGAAAATCATGTCAGCCTGCTGCCTGTAGACAGCGAACACAGCGCAATTTTTCAGTCTCTTCGCGCAGGTTATCATCCCTGTCTTTCATTTACAGATCCGGAACAGACCGGAAGTGAAGTGAGACGTCTGATTCTGACAGCCTCCGGTGGGCCGTTCCGCGGAAAAACAAAGGAAGAATTGAAACAGGTTACGCTGCAGCAATGCCTGAAACATCCCAACTGGAGCATGGGTAAAAAAGTAACGATAGACAGTTCCACGCTGGCTAATAAGGGACTGGAAGTAATAGAAGCCCATTGGCTTTTTAATATGCCTTATGAAAAAATAGATGTTGTTGTGCATCCTCAGAGTATCGTACATTCTCTGGTTGAATTTAATGATGGGGCTGTGATTGCTCAAATGGGCATTCCTGACATGAAACTGCCGATTCAATATGCGCTTTCTTTTCCATCCCGGTATAACAGATGTTTTGGACAGCTTGATCTTGTAAAATGTGGAGAACTTACATTTGAAGAACCTAATCGGGAAGCATTTCCATTACTTCAGATCGCGACTGACTGTGGTAAAGCCGGAGGCAGTCTGCCATGTGCTTTTAATGCGGCTAACGAAGAATGTGTAACGGCTTTTATTGATGAGAAGATAAAATATCCTGATATACCGGAAATAGTAAATCGTATAGTTGATGCGCATCAAAATATTTCTCATCCGGGGCTGGAAGAAATTGAAGAGGCAGACAAACTGACTCGAATAGAGACACGGGAAATGATAAGCAAGCTGTAACGTCTTCTTTGTATCTTACTTTTTTAATCGATATAGAAATCAAAACTAAGAGAGAGTTTAAATAACGGGGAGAAAGTCTTTTGTTAACTATTTTAGCTTGTATTTTTGTTTTTGGTATTTTAGTGACGGTTCATGAATTCGGACATTTCATTACCGCAAAACTGACAGGAATGAAAGTAGAAGAATTTTCTATTGGATTTGGTCCGAAAATTTATCAGCAGCAGGAAGGGGAAACGCTGTATTCTTTACGAATGCTTCCACTTGGCGGTTATAACAAAATTGCGGGAATGGATCCAGAGGATCCGGATGATCCGGAACGAGGGTTTAACTCCAAACCGGCAGCTTCCCGTATGCTGGTCATTTTAGCCGGTTCTCTGATGAATTTTATTCTTCCTGTCATCATTTTCTTCGGTATCTTTCTGGCGTATGGCATGGAAGTTCCAGAAAATAGACCCATCCTGGGCCAAGTCGTGGAAGGATATCCAGCCGCGCAAAGCGGATTGAAAGAAGGAGACCGGATCCTTTCTATTAATGGAAATCCGGTGAAAGAATGGATTGATATCCGGAATGAAATTATTTCGGCAGGAATTAAACGTATTCCCTTTGAGGTTCAGCGCGGAAATGAAAAGATAACAATATCTGTGACCCCTGACGTTAATCCGGAAACGGGGAAACCGTTCATCGGCGTTGTTTCATCGTTAAAGAAGGTAGAACTTACACCGATACAGGCAGCCGTTTCTTCTGTTACCGCCACAAAAAATATTATTAAAAACATGTATGCTTCGCTTTATCACATGATTACCGGAAAAGCTAAAGCTGAAATCTCCGGTCCGATAGGTGTAGCAAAGATGGCAGGACAGGTTGCGCATAAAGGTTTTGATATGTTGTTGCAGTTTACAGCCATGTTGAGCCTGAATCTTGCTATTATCAATCTGTTGCCTTTGCCGGCGCTGGACGGCGGTCATTTTCTGATTTTATTGATTGAAGCTGTTACAGGGCATAAGTTGGGAAAAAATGCGATGCAGAACATTCAGAAAGTGGGCGTAGCCATGATTTTGGCGCTGACAATCTTTGCCACATTTAAGGATCTGACAAGATAATTTGTATTTACAATAAAATTTAACTGCAACGATAAAAATTACTAATGGGGTTTATAAAGCAACATGACGGAATTTACCCAAACCACTTGGGAGAAAGGAAAAAGTCCAATCCACTTTTCGAAAGATTGGATAATATATGACTTATGGAACGCAGAAAGACCCGTCAGATACAGATTGGATCTGTGACTGTCGGAGGTAACAAACCGATTGCTGTCCAATCTATGACAAACACAAAGACGCAGGATGTAAATGCAACACTGCGGCAGATTCGGCTGCTGGCAGAAGCTGGTTGCGATATTATCCGCTGTGCTGTCCCAGATATGGACGCGGCATTTGCATTAAAAGAAATTGTGAAAGGAAGCCCAATTCCTGTAATTGCAGATATCCATTTTGATTACAGGCTGGCGCTACAGGCGATTGATTCTGGTGTGCACGGACTGCGTCTGAATCCCGGCAATATCGGTGGGACGGAAAAAGTAAAGGCGGTTGTGGAAGCTGCCAGAGGAAGAAATATCCCCATCCGTATCGGCGTTAATGCCGGCTCCCTGCCTAAAGACCTGCTGGAAAAATACGGACATCCAACGCCTGAAGCATTAGTCGAAGCAGCATGGCGTCATATCCGTATTTTGGAAGAAATGGATTACCGCAATATAAAAATATCCCTGAAATGTCATGATGTGCCGCTGACGCTTGCGGCTTACCGGTTGCTGGCGTCTCAGTGCGACTATCCGCTGCATGTGGGGATTACAGAAGCGGGAACTGCCAAGTCCGGCATCATTAAATCAGCTGTAGGGATAGGAGCTTTACTGGCAGAGGGTATAGGCGACACTATTCGTGTTTCGCTGACAGGCGATCCGCTGAATGAAGTAAAGGTCGGGTTTGAGATACTGAAATCATTAGGGCTTCGCACTTATGGCCCAACCCTGATAAGCTGTCCAACCTGCGGCCGTACCAGCATTGATCTGGAAAAACTGGCAAATACCGTGGAACAGCGCCTGGCTGGTATCAGAGATCCGATCAGCGTCGCCGTCATGGGCTGCATTGTAAATGGACCCGGAGAAGCCAGAGAAGCCGATGTCGGGATTGCCGGCGGCAAAGGGGAAGGACTTGTGTTCCGAAAAGGACAGGTAATAAAAAAAGTTCCCGAAGACTGTCTTGTTAATGAATTGTTTAAAGAAATAGATAAAATTTTAGACGAGAGGAAGAATAAATAAATGTTAGTCAGTAAATTATATGCACCTACCTTACGCGAAGTACCTGCCGAAGCTGAAATCCCAAGCCATAAACTGATGTTGCGAGCCGGCTATATGCGTAAATCTTCTACCGGTATGTACACTTATCTGCCTTTGGCACAGCGCGTCCTGCAAAAAATTGAAACCATCATTCGGGAAGAATTGAATGCGATTGAATCACAGGAAATTCTCATGCCGATCGTCCAGCCGGCTGAAATCTGGCAACAAAGCGGCCGTTGGGATGTTTACGGCGCCGAGATGTGGCGCTTAAAAGACCGTCATGGGCATGACTACTGTCTTGGTCCGACCCACGAGGAAATGATTACGACTCTGGCTCATATGGATGTAAATTCATATCGGCAGTTGCCGCTTTCTCTTTATCAGATCCAGGATAAATTCCGCGATGAACGCCGTCCCCGTTTTGGGCTGATGCGCAGCAGGGAATTTATTATGAAAGATGCTTACACCTTTGATAAAGATGAAGAAGGGTTGAATAAATCCTATCAGGATATGTATGATGCCTATACAAATATTTTTAACCGCTGCGGGCTCACGTTCCGTCCTGTCGAAGCAGACAGCGGCGCTATCGGGGGAAGCGGCTCTCATGAATTCATGGTCCTTGCAGACTCAGGTGAAGCGGAAATCAGTTACTGCACAAAATGTGATTATGCAGCAGATACCGAGAAGGCAGAACTTAATGTGATTGAAGCCGATGCGGAAGAAACGCTGCCCAAAGAAAAAGTTGTTACGCCTGATTGCAAAACCATCGCAGATGTATGCGCGTATCTTAAATCTCCAGTAGAAAAATCGGTTAAAGCAGTTGCTTATGAAAGTGAAAAAGGCCTCATTTTATGTTTTGTCCGTGGCGACCATGAAGTCAATGAAATCAAAGTCATCAATACCTGCGGCGTAAACCAGTTGGAAATGGCATCGCCCGAAGCGTTGGAAGCAGCAGGCACAACGGGCGGGTATATGGGGCCCTGTGGCATTGATCCGAAAAAAGCTATTGTTGTCTGCGATCAGACCGTGATGAAAATGCACAACTTCTGTTGCGGCGCTAATGAAGAAGGATATCATTATATCAATGTAAATCCGGGACGTGATTTCAGTCCTGCGTTTGTTGCCGATATACGTCTGATGCAGGAAGGCGATCCCTGTCCCCGTTGCGGTGGAAAAATTGCCAAAGCCCGTGGAATTGAAGTTGGGCAGGTATTTAAACTTTTTACAAAATACAGTGAAAAACTAAACGCTACCTATCTTGATGAAAACGGCAAATCCAGACCCATGTACATGGGCTGCTACGGAATCGGCGTAGGACGTACTATGGCTGCCGCAGTAGAACAGAACAACGATAAGGACGGCATCATCTGGCCGGTAGAAATTGCACCATACCAGGTGATCGTCGTGCCTATTAATATAAAAGACGAAGATGTAAAAGAAAAAGCGTTTGCTGTTTATCATGACCTGAAGAAAAACGGCATTGAAGTGATTCTGGATGACCGTGACGAACGACCTGGCGTAAAATTTAAAGATGCGGATCTGATCGGATATCCTGTACGCATTGTTCTTGGAAAGAAAACTCTGGATAAAGGCCAGATCGAGGTCAAGATCCGTAAGACCGGAGCAATGCAAATGCTTCCTGCGGATAACTATGTTAACGGTATAGCAGAAATTTTGGCAGAATTAAAGAAATAAGATTTCTTTATTATCTGAGGTGACAAAATGGAATCCTGGCTTGCTAATTTTACAAATACTATACATTTCGAAATGATGATCCGACTGTTCTTGTCGGCTGTGTTGGGCGGTATTGTCGGAATGGAAAGAGGAAGTGGCGATCGCCCGGCCGGATTCCGTACCCATATTTTAGTCTGTGCGGGTTCAGCCCTTCTGATGATGGTTTCCTTATACGGATTTGACGGGTTTGATAAAGTACCTTTTGAATATCCTGACCGCCGCGATTCATCCAGGATTGCTGCACAAGTTGTCAGTGGCATTGGTTTTTTGGGTGCTGGAACCATTTTACATGAGGGTATCACAGTCCGCGGCCTGACAACGGCAGCCAGCCTGTGGATGATTTCCGCCATTGGGCTAGCGACGGGAGCCGGGATGTTTTTTATCAGTATTGCCGCAACATTCATCACGTTTCTTATTTTAACCACCTTTCATACATTTGAAAAACGTGTAGCTACAATCAATAACAGGGCTGACCGAAAATTTCTTCATGTTGTCTCGTCAGACAACCCCGGCATTATTCCCCAGATTACTTCTTTTTTGGCATTACACCAAATCAAAGTTAAATCGATCAATGTTACGGGAAAACTGCGTAACAACCAGGTAGAGATAGATCTTTATCTTAAAATGAGCCGTGAACAGAATTTAGGTTTGATTATGGACGGTATACAGCAAGTAGACGGAGTTATATCCGTTGAAAATATCGGCTGACCGAACGAACCCTGTGAGACAATTATGAAGTCGTCTCTTGATAGAAATAAGAGGCTGTGCAAAAGCAGCCTCTTTCGTTTCTGTAATACTGATTGCGTATTGCAGTCAGAAAGATATTGGAAATTTTGCAAGGAGCATATATGGATCCGTTGTTTTACCTTAAGCCTGATAATAAAAAACTGAATACTTTTTTTCAGTCGTTTTCCATGACGGAACGCGATCGCTTAAGCTTAAATTTGCTAAATGTGGACACAATCTGGATCGATGAGTCAGAAAAATCCTGGAGAGTTGATTATTTATGCCCCGTGCCGGTCAGTACGGAATTGTTGGAACTTTTAACGAATGGGATTAAAAAAGAATTTCATTTAACACATCTTATCTGGGAGAAAAAAGACGCGAAGAAAAAAACGCAGCAAGAGAAAGA
>DDQB01000019.1:8719-20945 GCA_002342505.1 Acidaminococcaceae bacterium UBA2453 | reverse complement strand
ATTCAGTTTTCAAGGTTCCGCCGCCTTTCGACGACTTGATTAGTTTACAACATCTTTTAGACTTTGTCAACTACTTTTTTTAATTACTTTTTTCGCCTTCCGGCGGGTAAGTGTATTTTATCTCTTTTCTAAAAAAAAAGCAAGTGGGTTCCCGTCTCTTTTTGTAAATTATTTTTCTTTTAGTAGCAGGCCTTTCCTATTACTACAATCCCTTGTGTTCCAGCGCAATAACTTTTCTTCCGTTAATGACAAATGAAGGCGATAGTGCTATAATGTAATGAAATATGCATCGCGTAATTCATTATAAATCAATTCAGAAAGACGAGGTAGACATGAAAAGCAACTCTTCATTCAAGGGGAAACTGCTGATAACTCTCACAGCTTTAATTACAGCGGCAATGCTTTCGACTTCCTGCAGTTATTCCATCTCGGATTCTGCAATGGAAGAAGGTCTGGTTCCAGATGCGGTATCCCAATTTTATGATAACGATAATAAAATAATTTATACGACCGCTTCCGCAGAGCACCGGCTGCCTGTAAAACTGGACAAGATTCCAAAACATGTGCGTGCGGCGTTTGTTTCTATTGAAGATAATCGCTTCTATGAACACAGCGGCATTGACTACCGCGGAACACTCCGCGCGCTGGTCAGCAATATAATGGGACAGGAAGTACAGGGCGGCAGCACAATTACCCAGCAGCTTGCAAAAAATGCATTCCTCACTCAGGAACGCACCATCTCCCGTAAGATCAAGGAAGCTTTCCTTGCACGGCAGTTGGAAAACAAATACACTAAAGACGAAATCCTGAATATGTATCTGAACCAGATCTATTTCGGGGAAGGCGCATACGGTGTTGAATCAGCTGCACTCACCTATTTTGGCAAGCATATACAGGATGTAACGCTTGCAGAAGCCGCCGCATTAGCTGCTATTCCAAAAAGCCCCAATTATTTCGACCCGATGGAAAACCCAAAAGCCAATAAAGAACGCCGGGATATCGTTTTAGATCAGATGGTTAAATATGGGCATATCACCCAGGCAGACGCACAAAAAGCAAAAGCAGAAAACATTAAGATTCTTAAAGACGAAAGCGGAAATAAGAAAAAAGATCTGCGCACCTACTTCTTCGATTATATTGCACAGCAGATTATAGACAAATATGGCGCTGACATGCTGTACAAGGGCGGGTTGAAAATCTATACTACTTTGGACAGCAGCATGCAGAGCAAGGCCGAAGCAGCAATCCGCTACCTGCCGGATATCTGGACTGAAGATTCGGATCACCTGACACAGCCGCAAGTCGGCATTGTTGCTATCGACCCTTCCAATGGCTACATCAAGGCTATGATCGGCGGTCGCGGGCAGGACAAATTCAATCGGGCCGTATTAGCGCAACGTCAGCCCGGATCTGCTTTCAAAGCATTTGTCTATCTTACTGCAATGGATAATGGCATGAACGCAGCCACAATGGTTGATGACAAACCATTAAGGATTGGCGGATGGGCGCCGCAGAACTCCGGCGGCGGCTTCCACGGCACAGTTACATTGCGTACCGCATTATCCCGTTCCTATAATATTCCTGCCATCCGCGTTGCGTTAAAAGTTGGCACAGATAAAGTCATGAAAATGGCAAAAGCCGTTGGAATCACCTCACTGGTTGAAGACGGACCTTATACCGACAACAACCCGGCCATGGCGCTGGGCGGTCTTACCAAAGGCGTAAGCCCGCTGGAAATGGCTGCAGCATATGGCACTATAGCCAATAACGGCGTATATAACGAGCCTGTCTCCATTACAAAAATTTTAGACCGTAACGGAAAAATAATCTTCGAGCACAAACCTTCTCCCAAACAGGTAGTCAGCGCAAAAGCAGCTTATCAGACTACCGATATGCTGAAAGATGTACTGATCAGCGGTACCGCAGGCGGATCCGGTCTGGGGCGCCCCGCTGCAGGCAAGACCGGCACCACCGATGATTCCAAAGATGCATGGTTTGTCGGTTATACACCGAATCTGTCATGCGCCGTATGGGTTGGCGATGATCGGAACCGCAGCATGGGGGCAATGTACGGTTCGGGCGCACCCTTAAGCATCTGGCATGATTTCATGATCAATGCAATCCAGGAAATACCTTATGCAGACTTTGTACGTCCTGCCGGAGCTTTAACACCTGTCGCAAAAGATGTTGGCAACGCGGACGATAAAGATAAAGACAAAGATAAAGAGAAAGATCCGGATGCAAAAACCACAAAGCATGAACTGGCAAAACCGCCAAAAGTTGTCAAACCAAATCAAACCGGCAACAATGCAAAACCAGATTCAAAAAATAAACCAGCCATAAACAACAAACCGACTGTAAGCAACAAGCCATCCGTCAGCAACAAACCGGAAAGAAACAGCGCGCCTCCTGCAAAACCCGTTCCCTCCAAGCCGCAGCCAAAAGCAGATAAGTAATAAGCAATAAAACTATCGCTAAGCATTTCAAAACACAAAGTGAAAGATAAAATTAACTCCCGACGGTCTCGCCGCCGGGAGTTTTTTATCTAAAGAAGCACTGATTATCCAACTGTTACAGCTCCTTTGCAAAAGCCGATCCCCCGATAAATTCCTTCAAGATAGAATTATTTGGAATTGCCTCTTCATCTAACGGTTCAATCAATTGCAACAAACGAAGCAGACGACATGCAGTATAATAAGCTTCCTTTTCTTCCTTCGGTACAGTTTTGAGTAAGGGTACCGCAAACTTACGCAAAATAGCCGGTTCATAAATCAGTGATGTGTTAAAGAAGATATCCGCTTCTTCCTGACAGGGGAAAATATATTTCTCTTCTCCATTTCGGACAGAAGGCCACATTCTGATCGTTGCCAGCGCATCGTGCGAACGGAAACGGGAATCTCTTACCATTCGACGCAACATACGCAAATCGGTAGTATGGATACGATTTAACGCATCCAGTGACATAGGCGTCAACGCACTGACAAAAATCTTCAGCTTGTTTTCATTCGGAACGGATTCGGTAACTTTTCGGTTCAGCGCGTGAATCCCCTCAATAACAAAAATGCTGTTTTCTTTCATGCGTATCTGTTGTCCCCGATATTCCCTGCGCCCCGTCATAAAATTGTAATACGGAAGTTGAACCGTTTCACCCCGAAGCAACCGTTGCAGATGTTCATTAAACAACGCAATATCTATGACATCCACTCTTTCAAAATCATAGGTGCCATCCGGATTTTTCGGCGTGTCTTCCCGATTTACATAATAATTGTCCATGGAAATAGGTAGCGGATGAAGGCCGTTCACTTCCAGCTGCACGCATAACCGTTGATTGGAAGACGTTTTGCCAGAAGAAGAAGGTCCGGCAATCAGGACAAACTTTATCCGATCCCGATGATTTGCAATATAGTCTGCAATAGAAGCAAATTTTTTCTCCTGCAACGCTTCTGCCATCCGAATAATTTTATCCGCTGTTCCTTCCCGGATAAAACGGTTCAGCTTGGCAATGGTATTGCATCCAACCATTGCCGACCAGTCTTCCGCTTCTTCATAGGCGCGGTTGATACGCCGCACGGTATCCCAGGGCGGCAGCTCCCTATAATTATTTGTTTCAGGATAGTTAATTACAAATCCCTTTTCAAACGGAATGATTTCAAAAGCAGAAAGATATTCTGTACTTGTAAGCAAGGGGCCAAAGAATGGCTCCCGAATACCGCACAATTCATAGGCATACAGCGTCTCTGATTCAGGCGCCATCTGAATCATGGCAAGGACATCCCCGCCCAGATACGGATCCCGCTTTGCATGTTCAATGGCATCCCGGCGATCTACCGGAAAAGTTACAATAGGCTGTTTTTCTGCAATAATGCTCTGCATTTTTGCTTCCAGCTGTTTCAACTGTTCGTGATTCAGCGGATTCTGCGGCATTGTACAATATAACGCGCTTCCCAGAGAATTGCAGACTTCAACTTTTGTTTCCGGAAACAATTCCTGCATAGCCACAACACATACAAAAGTTATACTGCGAACAAAAGCACGCATTCCTTCCACAGAATTCAGAGGAATAAAATCTACCGAACCGTCTTCCGTGATTTTAAAATGCAGACTGTACTCCAACCCATTAAAAATACCAACAGCCAGAGGCGAGTCAAAATTTTTCTCAAAAGCCCGTCCAATCTCCGCCAGCGAAGTTCCCTCCGGATACTTCTTCTTCTTTCCGTCAGGCAAAATAATCTGTAACATGAAGCACCTCCGTATTTTCAAGAAACAACAATGCAATGGCCGATAATCACAAAAATGTATGAAGGGCCTGCAACGCAAAACGCATCGTCTTATTTTTAGCCTACCTGATAAAAAAGGCTGAAGACTTCGCTCCAGCCTTTTCATAAGACATATACGCCTGCGTTATTATTTTTTTGCAGCTTCCACTTCTTTCAGCGCATTATTCAACTTTGTTGCAATGCCGGAGATCTTCTGCAGCGGGATAGAGCAAAGCGCAATACGAACGCCTGCCGCAAGCGGTACCAGATAAATATGATCCTTATGCAGCAGATCGCAAACCGCCTGCGGATTGTCGCAGGGCACGGACAGGAAAAATCCTGCTATGTACGGAATCATCGGCAGGCCGCACTGTTTTGCCTCTTCCACGAACACATCGGCGCGCGCTTTGATCATTTTATAATAATGATCCCGTTCTGCTTCCACCGCTGTCAGCAATGCTTCATCGCTGTAAATCTGCGCCAGCGTACGCATGGCCGCCCTGTTGATATTGGACCAGGTAGCGCGGCTGGTATACTGATTGATCTCAAAAAACTCCTTTGCAGCTTCTTCATGGGAGGCTACGCAAATCATGGCGCCAACACGCTGTCCATACATGGTAAACCCTTTGGACATACTATACTGTACGATAGCCAATACCCGTTCCGGAAGATCATTCAGCGCTTCAAACATCTTACGCACTGCATTTTTTTCACCTGCATAATCAATGTATGCTATATCCAGGAATAAAATCGCCTGCTTGCCAGTTTCTTCCGTAATCTTTTTAAGAAACGCCACGACCTGTGCCATATCTTCTTTGGTAAGACTGTAACCGGTCGGATTATGAGCCGGCGTGTTGATAATAACCATAACGCTGTTCTGGCGCGCAATCACTTCTTTCACTTTCGCTTCCAGCGCAGGCTGGTTAAACCGTTCTCCATCAGCCAGCATTTTATAAGTATCAAGTTTCCGCCCCATATCCAGGCAAAGCACTTTGTAAGCGCCCCAGTACCAGTCGGCTGTAATGATCGTGTCGCCGGCTTCTGTATAGTTCCAGATTGCATGATGGATCCCGCCGGTACCGCCTGTAGTCGCAACCGCACGGATAAATCCATTCGGGCGCGAATCTCCAAACGCAGCGACCTGTACTTTGTCCAGATATTCGGGAAGACCTGCGATAGGGGCATAGGCCACCACTTCATTAATGGGAAGATTGCGGAATACGGTCTCCACCGTCGGAAGGCAGACCAGTTTCCCATCATCATCCATAATTGCGCCAATCGTTCCGTTGGTCACCTTATCAGCGCCAATGGCGGCAGCGTCTGCCAAAGCCATGGCATTGGCCGCAAAAATATTATCATTTGCAGCTTTTCCCTTCGCCTGAGGCGCCGCAAAACTCGTATACATAATAAGCATCTCCCTGTCAGTGTATTTTTAATTCTTCCAGCAATGCCGAAACCTCGGTATATCTTTTATTTTTCTTCAGCCGGGAAGAAAAATCGGTGCACCACGTTCACGGCTTTCTTCTCATCTTCTTTGGCGATGAGACAGGAAATGGTAATTTCAGAAGTGCTGATAACATCAAGATTGATGTTTTCGCTGGCCAGCGCGCCAAACATCCGCGCCGCAACACCCGGGTTCCCCAGCATGCCGGCGCCAACGATGGATACCTTAGCCACATTGGCTTCCACATCTACACGGGCAAAGCCAATTTTCTCTTTCAGCTGATCCAGCACGCCAACCGTATCCGCCATGTCAGTCTTGGTCACCGTAAACACGATATCATTCTTTTCTCTTACGCTGCTGGCGCTCTGCACGATCATGTCTACCGCAACATTCTCTTTTGCCAGCGCGTCAAAAATCTGATATGCAACGCCGGGCACATCCGGTACGCCGCGCACTGCAATCTTCGCCACATTAGAATCGCTCGCCACACCGCGAATGATGAACTTCTTCTCTTCCATATCTGTATACTCCCCTCTGATAATCGTGCCTTCTACCCTGTTAAATGTGGACCGGACATGGATATCCGTCCCGGTCAGTTCCCCGTATTCGACTGCCCGTGGCTGCATAACCCCGGCGCCCAGACGGGCCAGTTCCAGCATTTCCCCAAACGTGATCTCTTTTAACTTGATCGCATCGGGAACCACTCTGGGGTCCGCAGTGTACACACCGTCCACATCGGTATAGATTTCACAGATGTCCGCTTTCAGGCCTGCCGCCACCGCAACTGCCGTGGTATCGCTGCCCCCGCGGCCAAGTGTCGTAATATCTCCTTCATCTGTAATTCCCTGGAAGCCTGCCACGATGACAATGTTGCCTTCGTCCAGCGCTTTTTTCACACGTTCCGCATTAACTTCCAAAATGCTGGCCTTGGTATGACTTGCATTTGTACGGATGCCCGCCTGAAATCCGGTAAAAGAAATTGCTTTCTGTCCCCGTTCCATAAATGCGCTGGCCAGCAACGCAATCGAAACCTGCTCGCCGGTCGCCAGCAACATATCCATTTCCCGCTTCGGCATATGATCTGTGATCCTGGCCGCCAGCGACAGCAGATCATCAGTCGTATCTCCCATTGCGGAAACCACGATCACAATTTTGTCATCGGGTTTCTTCTCTGCCAGCACGCGATCTACAAGATGATAGATTTTTTCCGGCGTCGCCACGCTGCTGCCACCGAATTTTTTAACCACAAAAGCCATAAACTGCCCCTCCTAGAACATATATAAATATTATATCATCATTTTAAGTACAAACACAACCATAAACTACAAGATATTGTGATTTTTTATTTTACGGTCACAACTGTTACCCCTGCGCCGCCCAGCGCAATATCTGCCAGCGCAATAGAAGCAACGCTGCGATGTCCTTTCAGATAAGCATGCAATCCGGCCCGCAACGCGCCGGTTCCTTTCCCGTGAATGATTCTGACCTGAGAAATTCCGGCCAGCAGCGCATCGTCGATCGTCCTGTCCACATAGGGGATCGCCTCATCGGTCGTCATACCCCGGACATCCACTTCCTGTTCCGCACTTTCCGTCTTCGCGGCAAACATAGCATGGGAAGCATTGCTTTTATATCTGGAAGGAGACGGCTTGCTCTGCGGCCTGTCCTTAACCAAAAGACACTGTGCCAGAGGAACCGTCATCTTCAGCACGCCAACAGACACCAGCGCGTCTTTTCCCTTAACTTCCAGAACCGTTCCGTTTTTGCGCAGCGACTTGACCAGGACGGTCATCCCGACCCGTGCATTAGCCGGAGACAAAGGAGTCCCTTCCGGCAGCGGTTCATCCAGGCTCAGATGCTTGTCCAGAGCCTTTCTGGCTTCTTCTGCCTTGGCCTGCATAGCCTTCACATCCATATTCGCTTTTAACGAGCGCAGTTCTTTCAGCACGGCTTCCGCTTCCCGTCGGCTGCTGCGATAAATTTCATCTGCCTGATACCGCGCTTTACGTAACATTTCGTTCTTCTGCTTTTCAAAATCCTTTTTCTGCCAGGCCAGCTGATTCCGGAGCTTTTCGCTTTCGTATTTCAGCTCTTCCACTTCCCGGTTCCGGCTTTCGAAGCGGCGGCGTTCCCCTTCCAGTCCCTGCAGCACATCTTCCATATGTACGTGTTCTTCATTCAACAGATCTCCTGCGTTATGGATGATCTCATCTGACAGTCCCAGCTTACGGCTGATATTGAATGCGTTGCTGCTGCCAGGCACGCCCATCAGCAAACGGTATGTAGGAAGAAGCGTGTCAGGATTGAATTCCACGCTTGCATTTTCCATTCCTTCCCTGCCAAATGCAAAAGTCTTCAGTTCACTGTAATGTGTCGTCATCATAGTGAACACACCCTGCTTCGTCAAATGATCCAGTATGGACATGGCAAGCGCCGCGCCTTCGTTGGGATCGGTTCCCGCACAGATTTCATCAACCAATACAAGATCCCGTTCCCTGACCTCCTGTAAAATGCTGACCAGGTTCATCATATGCCCGGAAAATGTTGACAGGCTCTGCTCAATACTCTGCTCATCTCCAATATCCGCATATACTGCGCGGAACACGGGAAGTTTTGCATTCAACGCCGGAATAAACATACCGGTCTGGCTCATGAGAGCAAACAGTCCCACCGCTTTCAGCGCCACCGTTTTACCGCCGGTGTTTGGCCCGGTAATCAACAGCGTATTAAAACTTTCGCCCAGATTCACGTCTAACGGCACCACCGCATCCTGCGGCAATAACGGATGCCGGCCCTTGTCGATCCGGAGTCCGCCGTTAGATACCAGCTGCGGCTGACAGGCTTTTGTATCCAGCGCATACAATGCCCTGGCATATACGGCGTCCACATCCGCCGCCACAGCCAGGCACCGCTGTAACGTTTCCCCTTCTGCGCCGACAGCGCCGGAAAGCTGTCGCAGGATCCGCTCTATCTCTTCTTTTTCCTCTGCAATATAACGCTTGATATTATTGTTCAGATTTACAACGGCCATGGGCTCAATAAAAAGCGTAGCCCCCGTTCCGCTCTGGTCGTGCACTATACCGGGAAAATTCGCCCGGTATTCCTGCTTTACAGGAATCACATACCGATCCCCCCGCATGGTAACCAGAGCATCCTGAAAATACTTCTGGTTATTCGGATCGTGCAATATCTTCTCCAGTTGGGAACGCACTTTGCTTTTTGCCGATGCGATCCCGGTACGAAGGCCTGCCAGTTTTACAGAAGCCGTGTCCAGGATCTCTCCTTTTTCCGAAATGGTCTTTTCCAGCTGGCGCACCAATTTCGGGAATTCTGCCAGCGCNNCCCTTCCGTATTCCGCCAGATTCGGATGGTCGTCGCTTTCCGTCAGCAGAAAATACTTCAGCGCTCCAAAAGCCTGCATGCTGGATCTTACCTGCATCAGTTCCTCTACATCCAGCACACTGCCGATACGGGCGCGTTTTACTGCCTCCCCAATGTTATAAAGCCCGCCAAAAGGAAAGCGCTTTCCCGCATTTAAAAGACGAAGCGCTTCCGCTGTTTCCATGTGCATACGTTTTACCGTCTCAAAATCCGAAGAGACCGGCAACGCCAGGAGCCGCTCTTTCCCCAATTCCGTAGCCGCCTTTTCGGCAGCCAGCAGCTTAACTTTATCAAATTCCAGTGTTTTTACGGCAAAACGCCCTGTAATACGAGTATTCATAAGGTCCCTCTGAAAAAACAGGCCCCCTTTTGAGGACCTGTTTCCTTGTCGTTAACAGTATTAATTTTGTTTATTCTTTCGCGTTAATCACATTCATGGATGGAACGCCGCCAACAACGCCGTTCTTATCTTTAAATTCGCCAACCTTCTGCATCAGGTCGAAGTAGCAGTCCCAGTAATTTTCAGATTTGGTCCACACGCGGATCGTATAAACCACCGCATAATCAGTGTAACCGGAGACCCTTACAAAAGGAGCCGGATCCTGCAAAGCAGTAGGCGTATCTTTAACCGCTTCCAGTACAGCCTTGTAAACATCTTCAAACTTGTTTCCGTACCCTGCCTTGGTTTCAATATCAACCCGCCGCAGTTCTTCGGAAGAGAAGTTGGTGATCTTCCCGCCCATGGCTTCCGAGTTGGGAACAATGATCAGTTTGTTATCAATGCTCAGCACCTTTGTGCAAAGCATGTTGATCTCTTTCACAAACCCTTCAATCCCTGCAATGGCCACATAATCGCCAACCTTAAACGGTTTGGTGATCAAAATCATAAAACCGTTGGCGACATTTGACAACGCACCCTGCACAGACAGGGAAATTGCCAAACCTAACATACCGATAACAGCCAGGACAGATGCGATAGGAATGCCAATGCTTTCCGCAACCACGCAGATAGCTACAAAGTTCAGGATCACTTTGATGAGCGCTTTTGTAAAGCCTCTCACCGTTACTTCCAGTTTGAAACGGTCCAGGATCTTGTCAATGATCGGCCCCATGATCATGCTGATCAGCCGGTTGAAGATCGCCATCAGGATCAGGCCCTGAAGGACCGAACCTACGCTGATATTACCTACCTTAAAATCCAGAATCTGCTGGGCTGTCGCCAAAATCTGATTCATAATCAATTCCCCCTCTTTATAAATTTACCAGATAAATGTGAGATTCTCCATACGGAATCATTTATTATTTTTATTATAGCACAATTATTGTATAAATGGTAAGAAACTTCCCGCGACAACGCTCTTTTGCCTGCAGGCTTTTTCATTTTATATCTTTTCCAGTTTTGCCCGGAACGAAATACGGCGCGGCGTTTCCATGCTGTCGAACTGCACCACATGCGCTCCTTTATCCTTATCCACATCTGTGACGGTCCCCGGGCCGAACACAGCATGCCGGACACGTTGCCCGACAGGGAACGCAATATCGCTTTCACATTTCGGCATATATTTCTGACTCAGCGCAATATATTCCTTTGTTTCTTTGATCAACCCTTCCCGCGGTTCCTGGGTAAAATGTAAGAGCGGCCTGTCAATATCCAGTATGAAACGCGAAGGATACTGAGGCGCGCCATCAAAATTGCGGCCTTCTGCCCGCGTCAGGTACAAGCGGTCTTCCGCACGGGTAAGCGCAACAAAAGCCAGCCTTCTTTCTTCTTCCATGGCTTCAAGTGTCCGCACTTTACGCGATGGAAAAATGCCTTCATTCATGCCGCAGAGAAACACAACGGGAAACTCCAGCCCCTTGGCGGCATGGACCGTCATCAACTTCACTTTCCCTTTACTGTCAGCACTGTCTGCGTTTGTGAACAGCGCCACATGGGATAAATAATGTGTCAGCGTACTTTCTTCCCCACAGCTCGTTTCATATTCATAAACCGACTGCTTCAGTTCCGCCAGATTATCCAGCCGTTCCTGGCTTCCTTCCGTGCGCAGCATGGCCTCGTATCCGCTCTCATTCAGGATGGCAGCCAGAATTTCCGAAATAGGACGGTCCTCATATCCGATTGCAAACCGTTCAATTAACGTTACGAACTGCCGCGCTCTGGTCCCCTTAAACACAGGATCGTCCAACGTATCCAGCAGCGCCTGATACAAACCGCACCCGTGCTGTTCCGCGTACTCCTGCAAAAAAGCAAGCCTGCGCTTTCCCATATTGCGTTTCGGCGTATTAACAATGCGGCGGAATGATAAATCATCTTTATAAACGATCATCCGCAGATAACTCAACGCGTCTTTAATCTCCATCCGGTCATAAAACTGTACGCCGCTGTAAATCGTATAGGGAATCTTCTCCTGCAAAAAGACCTGCTCCACGGTACGCGTCACATAATGAGCCCGATATAAGAGCGTAATATCCGAAAACGGCACGCCCATTTCATGCAGCCGGCCAATCTCCTCGCCGATCCACTTCGCTTCCGCCTCCTGCGTGTCCGCAAAATGGCAGATCACCGGCGGGCCGTCGGGGCGCTGCGGAAGCAGTTGCTTCTGTATACGCTTTGTATTTTTTGCGATCATGGAATTGGCGGCCGCCAGAATCTGTGGCGCAGACCGATAATTTTCCATCATGAAAATGGTCCGGGTCCCGGGAAAATGCTGGTCAAAGTCCAACAGATATGAACCATTCGCCCCTCGCCACGTATAAATGGTCTGATCCGGATCCCCTACCACGAACAGGTTCTTATGATATGCGCACAGCGTTTCCATCAGCTGATACTGCAACAGGTCGATATCCTGAAATTCATCAATCATAATATATTCCAGACGCTGCTGCCATTTCAGGCGGATGTCTTCCCGTTCATGGAAAATGTGAAGAGTAAACTTGATCAGGTCATTATAATCCAGCCCGAAGCATTTCTTTTCCTGATACAGATACCCGTAAAAGATAATGTCCTCCGCCGTAACAGCCCGGTCATATTTTTCCTTCAGCGCCTCCAGAGGCAGGGCGATCATGTCCTTATAATAATCCGGCTGTTTGAAAAGCTTCAGGATCTCAATCCTGTCCCGCGCGTCTGAGAAGGTCATATCCCGCA
>DDQB01000019.1:0-8636 GCA_002342505.1 Acidaminococcaceae bacterium UBA2453 | reverse complement strand
CATAGCTGTCCTCCTGCAGGACACTTACGCAGAACCCGTGAAACGTATTGATGTAACCGGTATCGTTATCCCCCGTCAGGTTATGTATCCGCTGCCGCATCTCCTGCGCCGCTTTATTCGTAAAAGTAACACACAGGATATTTCCGGGCAGAATGCCCAGTTCATTCACCAGAAAAGCGAACCGGTGGGACAGCGCCCTTGTCTTGCCGGAACCGGCGCCGGCGATAACGCGCACAAACCCTTCTGTGGCACATACCGCCTCCCGTTGCGATTCATTCAGTTTCTGCATCAGTTCTGTATATTGTTCCTCAGCCGACATTTGCAGCGCCTCCATATTTTAAACTAACGTTCGTATAATTATTGTACCATACCTGAGAGAAAAAGAAAAGCGAACATAAGGAAGCGCTGATTTATTCGTCTGCAATTCCATAACAAAAGACCTTGCAGCACAACCACTGCAAGGCCTGTTTTACAATAACAACTGCCGGTGACGATTGATTTACAGCACGCCCCGGTAATAATGCCCTCGGGTCGTTCCCGGCAGGTTTTCCACGGTTTCGCCGGAAAGGGCAAGCGTTTCCTTAAACCGTTTCACTAAGTCCCTGATCTGCTGCGGATCATATGTGCGGCCATCGATTCGCAATCTGCTGATCCCCATGTCCCGCAGTTCCTGCAACCCTCCCAGTACGGACAGGTCCTGGGAATTCAGTACATGCATACGGCAGAACTGGTCGCCGGCCAACCGGAAGTTAGCCTCTTTCCGGTCATGCAGATAGATTTCTTCCTTACATTTAAATGTGCAGGCGCCTTTATCCAAATTGCCCAGAAAACTCCCCCCCGCACAGTATTCGGAAACCATCATCTCAATGGGTCCCTGCACCAGGCATTCCAGCGGCAGCGGGCTCACCTTCGCCAGATGGGCCAGCTGCCCCATGTTAAGCTCTACCGAAAGGGTTGCCCCCGTTGCGCCTGCCTCTTTCCAGAACTGCAGGCTCTGGGAATTATAAATGTTAAGACTCATGTCCGCCCAGAGAGGCGTTCCTATTTTTAATTCACGGGCCAGCTGCCATATCCCCAGATTATGTACATACAGCAGATCGATCTGACAGGCTGCTGCCTGTTTTAAAAACGCGGCAAAAAAAGCCTGCTGGCTTTCTTTTACAATCCGCGGCGTAGAAAACGCGATCTTCCTTCCTTTATCGCGCGCCAGTTTCACGGCAGTTTCATAATCAGCAAACGACACGTCTTTGGAACTGTATCGGTCGCCGCCAAAGATGATCCAGTCCGCCCCGCCGTCCAGCGCCGCTTTCACTTTTTCAGGAGTATCAGTCCATACCGTGAGCTGCGGCATGTCTTTTTCTTCACCGAAATGCTGCCCCTCTTTGCGTTGAAAAGCGCGGCCTGCCTTTTCATTGCCTTCCGGACCCGCAACGGCGCTGCCTGCATCCGAATATTCCAGTTCATGCAGCCAGCGGCTCATCATCTGACTGCGCGCCACCGGTCTGCGAGCCGGAGCGAAGGCTTCCAGACGCGCGGCATCCAGTGCTTCGCAAGCCTTACGTCTCGCTTCGTTGATCTCGCTCATGGGAACCATCAGCCCGTCATCCAGCTCTGTTTCCAGCGCTGCCAGCACATATTCTGTCGCGCCCAGTCGATCCACCTGTTTCCGCACCGCTCCTTCATCCAGCGCATGCTTCCGGGCCGGTTCCGCCACAAAATCCGTCAGGCCCGCGCCGGAATTTCCGTCGCAGTCTGTCAGCACCACTTCCATCGGACTGCCCATATGCGCCGTAACTTTTACCGTAACAGGAATGCGTTTCTTGTTCTTTTCTCCGTAAAACTGACCGGCATAGGCCATCAGCTCACTGTCCATCGTACGGAAAACACGGTCATTCAAACGCACGCCTTTGGGAATATCAATTTCCGCCAGCGACCCGGCTTCCGCAGATGCAACAACAGCGCCGTTCACACGCAGCGTATCCACCACCGTACCGACGCGGCCGCCAACTTTTACCCAAAATTCCAGCCCGTCTCCGACATGGATCGTTTTATCCAGTTTGATCACAGCTTTGGTATGATCTTTATTTAACTTCTGTACCCTGCCGATCAGCACGCCCCGGTTGTTGGGACGGCGGTCGCTCATCATCAGGCGCCCCTGATGTTTTTCCAGATAAGCCGTAGTAAAATCGCGGTTAAAGATCTGTTCAATATTGGCCAGATCTTTTTCCGGCACTTCGTAATTGCCGCGCTTATAACTGTCCATGGCCCGGCGGTAAGCATCCACCACGACGGCTACATACTCGGGACGTTTCATGCGTCCTTCAATTTTATAGGAAAGCACGCCGGCCTCGATCATCTGGGGCAGAACCTTTAACGTGTTCAGATCTTTCGGGCTTAACAGATACTGTCCGGCATCTTTACCTGCAAGCAGGTCCTTCCCGTCTTTATCTACCAGCGTATACGGAAGACGGCAGGGCTGCGCGCAACGCCCCCGGTTTCCGCTGCGCCCTCCGATCAGACTGCTCATAAGGCACTGACCGGAATAACAGACGCACAATGCCCCGTGGATGAACGCTTCTATTTCCAATCCGGTATCGCTTACCTTCTTCAGATCCGCCAGTGACAACTCCCGGGCAGGTACCACCCGGACCATACCGTGTTCCGCCGCAAACCGGACTCCGGCAGAATTAGTCACCGTCATCTGCGTAGAAGCATGCAGCGGCAGATCCGGCACGATACGCTGCGCCGCCCGTATCACGCCCAGATCCTGGACGATGATCCCGTCAATACCCGCATTATGCAGAAAGATCAGATATTCTTCCAGTTCCGGCAGTTCTTTATCATCCACCAGCGTATTTACAGTCACATACAGGCGGACATGGTGCATGTGGCAGAAATAAACGGCCCTTGTCATTTCTTCCCTGTCAAAATTGCTGGCATAGGCCCGCGCCCCAAACGCCTTTCCTCCCAGATACACCGCATCGGCTCCGGCATTTACAGCAGCTTCCAGCGCTTCCCACGTTCCTGCCGGAGCAAGCAATTCTATCTCTTTCTGCATAATCGGTCTCCTTTTCACCTGGCCGGCAGCGGAATCAGGAACATCCCGTCCTGTCGGCGTTACTTCCCGCTTCATTCTGTAATATTGTATGAAACAACATCCATAAATTCAGTAAAAGCAGCACCGCACAAAGTCGATGCTGCTTTTTATCAGATTCATTTTACAACCACAGTCACATTACATTCGCGGATCCCTTTATTCTTTTCCCAGGGACGCTGATAACTCAAATTCAACTGATATGTACCCGGAACTTTTGCCGCATAGAACTGGAATTCCGTGCCCGGTGTCCCAACCTGCGCCTGCTGCGTATGCTGGATCATAAACGAACTTCCCGTTTTCAGCAGACCGTTCTCCGCGCCGCCATTGATCGTATGGAGCCACTGGAATCCGGTACTGGGATTCGCATTCAGTTTAAAAGCAAACAGGTCCCCCTGTTTCACATTCAGGATTTTGCCGTGGCTGTTTTCTGTCAGCTTCCACACGGTCAGCAGCCTTCCGATCTCTCCGATACGCGCTACCGGCAACAATGTCTCATAACTGATCTTCTGTTCATATGGCGCGCCTTTTTTACTACTGACAGCAATGCCGTCTTCCGTGAACAATACGTTTTCGATTTTCCCCCCCAGCAGCTTTTCCCTTTCCTCGCCGCCAAAGAAAAAGTCGTCCAGGGTAAATTCACGACCGCTGGTCAAATCAACATTCACAGCCCGATAATAGGTCTTGCCGCCATTGCTTCCTTTCAGCAAGATGCTTACCAGACTTGGCCGATTCAGCGTCACTTCGTAGGAAACGCGTCCCTGCCGGCCCGCTTTATTGGCCACATCATCTGCCGCATTATCCAGCAAATGGTTGGCAGACTGCTGAAAGACTTCATCATTGGCTCCGTCAATGACGGGCAGCTCCACCGTTACACGCTTGCCTCCCTTTAACTCAGTCAGTACGGTAGTCGGCTGATCTGCAAACACGCTCTGGCAGAACAGCAAAGATGCAACGGCCAATACGCCTGCTATTTTTTTCATGAGTCCTCCTTATAACACAAGGCCTCTAAGGAAGCACTAATTAAATGAATTTGTACGAATTAATCAGCGCTTCCCTGATACTTATTCCTGTTTTTCCGCAAAGGCGATCGCCTTATCCATCCGCTCCAGGGTCTTCTCTTTTCCCAGCAGCGTCATCACATCAAACATGCCCGGCGTTACAGTACGGCCTGACAAAGCCAGACGGCTGGGCTGGATCACCTTGCCCAACGCCACGCCTTCTTTTTCCGCAATAGCATTGTACAGTTTTTCCAGATCGGCTTCGTTGAATTCTGCCGCCGGCGCCGCCGCAACCTGTTCCCGGCATTTTTTCAACAGCGCGACGCCTTCTTCTGTAAAGAACTTGCGCGCCCCTTTTTCATCAAAGGTATCGAAATCTTTAAAGAAATAGGTGGAAGCGTCGGCGATCTCCTGTAACGTCTTAACGCGGACGCGAACGACCTCTACCAGATGGGTCAGGTAGTTCAGGTTCGCTTCATCCTGCAGCCACTCTTCTGTGACCAGGCCCGCTTTCACCATAAACGGTTTCACATCCTTAACGATGCGTTCCAGCGGCAGGCTCTGCAGGTACTGGCCGTTGATCCAGTACAGCTTTTTAATATCATACACAGCGCCCTTGTGGGACATCTTGTTCATGTCAAACTGCTTTACGGTTTCTTCTTTTGTAATAATCTCCTGGTTGCCTTCCGGGGACCACCCCAACAGGGTCAGGTAATTCAGCAGCGCTTCCGGCAGGTAGCCCATGGCCTGGAACTCTTCCACCGACTGGGCGCCGTGCCGTTTGGAAAGCTTGCTGCGATCCGGGGCCAGGATCATGGACATGTGGCCGAACTGGGGCACTTCAAATCCCAGTGCCTCATACAGCAGGATCTGCTTCGGCGTGTTGGGAATGTGTTCTTCCGCCCGCAGCACATGGGTCATGCCCATCAGGTGATCGTCGATGACCACGGCGAAATTATAGGTAGGCGTGCCGTTGGTCTTGGCAATGACAAAATCGTCAAACTGGGTCAGGTCAAAATCCATACGGCCGTGAATGAGGTCCCTCACCCGCATGTTCCCTTTCATGGGAATCTTGAACCGTATGGAATGAGGTTCCCCTGCCGCCAGCCTGAGCTCCACTTCCTCTTTGGAAAGATTGCGGCAGGTACGGGGATAACGGAAGGGCTGTTTCCGCTGCCGCTGGATCTCGCGCTGTGCTTCCAGCTCTTCCGGCGTGCAGAAGCAGTAATAGGCCTTGCCTTCGTCCAGTAACTGCTGAATGTATTTCTGATAAATCTCCGTACGCTGGGACTGATAATAGGGCTCACAGGGACCGCCCACTTCCGGGCCTTCATCCCAGTCCAGGCCCAGCCATTTCATACTGCGGATGATCTGCCCTACCGAACCTTCCTGGAACCGGGCCGGATCCGTATCTTCAATACGCAGCACCAGCTTACCGCCCTGGCTTCTGGCAAAGAGCCAGTTGAAGAGGCAGGTGCGGGCGCCGCCAACATGTAAATTGCCCGTCGGACTGGGGGCAAAACGTACGCGAACTTCACTCATGATTACTACTCCTATCTCATAGCAAACGGATGTAACGACCGTTTGCAGCTGTGCAACTATATTTAAAATCTAAAATCGGAATCCGGGAATTATTTAATCTGGCCTTCAATGACGCCCCAGGCAGCCTGCAGCGCTTCGTCCACTTTTTCCGCGTCCTTGCCGCCGGCCTGGGCCATGTCCGGACGTCCGCCGCCGCCGCCGCCGCACAGGGTGGCCACTTCTTTCACGATCTTGCCGCAGTGGATGCCTTTGGCAACGGCATCTTTATGCGCCATAGCCAAAATACCGATCTTGCCGTTCTCGAATACGGAAGCCAGCACCACCACGCCGCAGGTCTTGTCGCGAAGCTGGTCGCCCATGGTACGCAGCGCGTTTACATCAGAAACGCTTACCTTCTGTACCAGCGCATTGACGCCTTTCACGTCCTTCACCTGATCCGCCGCGTCCGACGCTGCCGCCGCAGCCATTTTTGCTTCCAGCGCTTTTACTTTCTGCCCTGCTTCTTTTGCTTCCGCAACCAACACATCCAAACGTTCTTCCACATCCGTAGTGCGGCAGTGGAGTTTGCCCGCCACATTACCGATGGTCTTTTCCAGCCCTTCCACATATTCCAGCGCGCCGAAACCGGTCACCGCTTCAATGCGGCGCACGCCCGCACCGGTGGAAGATTCACTGACGATTTTGAACAGACCGATCTGGGCCGTGTTGTTTACATGCACGCCGCCGCACAGTTCCATGGAGAACTCCGGAACCGTAACCACGCGCACCACCGCGCCGTATTTTTCACCAAACAGAGCCATGGCGCCGCGCTTTTTCGCTTCTTCAATGGGCACTTCCTCAAAGGTCACAGTCTTGGCCGCCAGGATCTGCTCATTGACCATCTTTTCTACCTTTGCCAGTTCTTCCGGCGTTACCGCGGAGAAATGGGAGAAGTCAAAATGCAGACGGTCCGGGCCCACATAGCTGCCGGCCTGGTTTACATGATCGCCCAGCACCTGGCGCAACGCAGCCTGCAGCAGATGCGTCGCCGTGTGGTTACGGGCAATATCGGATTTGCGGGCCATGTCCACTTCAAAGGTAACTGCATCGCCTGTAGCAATGGTTCCTTCTTCTACGGTCCCCGCCATATACGTTACGCCGTCAGGCAGCTTTTTCGTTTTTGTAACGCGCATCAGTCCGGCCGGGGCCTTGATTACGCCAATATCGCCCAGCTGGCCGCCGCCTTCCGCATGGAAGCCGGTCACGTCCAGGATCACCGCCGCGTCGTTACCGTCGGAAACTGCGTCCACCGGCTGCGCGTCTGCCGCCGGGTACACTTTCATGACCTTACCGCAATGGGCGCATTCGTCTACTTTCAGTTCTGCCGCGTTCAGGTCCCGGTCGTTGTAAATAACCGGGCGTCCGGTTTTATCATCCCGGGCGTCCCTGGCCATCTTGCGCTGTACTTCCAGCGCGTCCGCGAAGCCCTGTTCGTCCAATGTCATTCCGTGTTCATCCAGAATTTCAGCCGTCAGCTCCTTGGGGAAGCCAAAGGTATCAGAGAATCTAAAAGCCACCGCGCCATCCAGCTCGGTCTTTCCTTCTGCCTGTAATTTCGCAATTTCAGCGTCCAGCATGTCGCAGCCGCTCTTCAGGGTCTTCAGGAAGCTGCTTTCTTCCATATGGATGACCTTTTTAATATAATCCTGCTTCTCGCGGATTTCCGGATAATGATCGCCGTACATGGAAACCACCACATCCACCGCGCCGCCCAGGAATTCACGGTCAATGCCCAGCAGGCGTCCGTGACGCACCGCACGGCGCAGCACCCGGCGCAGGATATAACCCCGGCCCAGGTTGGAAGGCAGGATACCGTCGCCGATCATAAATGTCAGGCTGCGGGCATGGTCTGCAATGACCTTCAGGGACACGTCGGTTTTGGGCGAAGCGTTGTAGGCCACGCCGCTTTCCTTGCAGGCATATTCAATGATGGGGAAAATCAGGTCCGTCTCAAAATTGGAAGGCTTGCCCTGCAGCACAGAGGCGATACGTTCCAGCCCCGCGCCGGTATCAATGTTCTTATGTTCCAGCGGCGTGTAGGTGCCGTCTTCGTTTTGGTTGAACTGGGTGAATACCAGGTTCCACAGCTCCAGGAAACGTCCGCAGTCGCAGTCCGGGCCGCAGTCCGGTTTGCCGCAGCCCCGTTCCGGACCCAGGTCGATGTGGATTTCGGAGCAGGGACCGCAGGGGCCGCTGCCAATCTCCCAGAAGTTGTCTTCCAGGCGGATGATGCGTTCATCCGGGATGCCCACCACGTCGTGCCAGATCTGGTAAGCTTCGTCATCGCTGGTGTGGATGGTGATATACAGTTTATCGCCGGGCAGTTCCAGTTCTTTGGTCAGGAACTCCCAGCTCCAGGGGATCATTTCCTTCTTGAAGTAATCGCCCAGGGACCAGTTGCCCAGCATTTCAAAGAAGGTCAGGTGGCTCATGTCGCCCACCTCGTCGATGTCGCCGGTGCGGATGCACTTCTGGCAGGTGGTCACCCGGGGGGAAGGCGGCTTCATCTTGCCGGTAAAGAAAGGTTTAAACGGAGCCATGCCGGCGCCAATCAATAACAGCGTGGGATCGTCCTGGGGAATCAGGGACGCGCTGGGCAGACGCAGATGCCCGCGTTCTTCAAAAAATTTCAAAAACCGTTCGCGGATCTCATTCCCGCTCATGTACTTCATGTGTTCTCTCTCCTTTTTGGTTATCTAAACTTTGTACCATTATAAACAAAAAATTACAAAATATTATACCACAGCAAGCACATGTTTACAACCCATTCTATTTCAATTTCCAAGTTCCAAACCAGGCTCTGGTCGGAAAAACGACCAAACTCAAGGCTGAAATGCAGTAGTAATGCGGGGTGCGGAGCCTGATTTCTATAATTATGAGACTTAGGTTATTGTGTCTGTCTCTCCGTTATACTTCGTTCCAGCATTTTAACGTATCTGTTCGAGAAATCTGCCATTGCG
>DDQB01000032.1:37614-53928 GCA_002342505.1 Acidaminococcaceae bacterium UBA2453 | reverse complement strand
ATAGTCGCTGATTATTAAATAGCCGCTAATTCATTCGCCCGCACGCTTACTCAGTATAAGCGATTCGCGCGAACTCATTTAGCCAGCGCTTTCATAACTCTTCCGGTCAATTTTATGAAATGTCACATCTCCGGCGTCTGTCATCACCCGATTCGCAGGCAAAAATTGTAAACATCAAGTTTTATTTTGAATATTATTTCCGTTTTTGTATATATTATTTTTTTACGCACATTATCGTACTGTTATTTCAATACATACGCGACAAAAACGTCTTTTTCCGCCTTCTGAAAGATCCCGATTTTGACCTTTTGCCTTTTAAGGACCCGTACGTGCCCGCTGAGCGATTTTAGCCTTTACGCAATACTTTTATCGCGTTTTGAATTTTAAATGCGTTATCGGCGTTTCTACAAAAGCCGTTAAGGCCTTTTATTTTTGCATCGCATATAAGTTATCGCATTGTGGCAAATGAGCGTCACAATCGGCTTTATATTATATAAGTTTGTTTTTAGTATTATGAGTTTAATTTCGTGAAACAAGTTGCAATAAGCGGTCGCTTTTCCAGTGCGTTCAGAAAACCTCAAAATACACGGGAAACCGCATGGTTACTGGACTTTCAATCCCCTGTATAAAATGTGGCGCTGTATCTGTTCCGTACAAAAGCCATCAAAATACCCCCATCAATACGTGATCATGTTCCTCTTTTTCATCTTTCTTTTTGATCCTCCAGCGCCAGTTGTTCCGCGCACTTTTCCGCGCTGGCAAAAGCAAAATAACGCAGCTGCACGCCCGCCAGTTTGCAGCGGTTGACCACGCTCCAATATTGCGTATGGGAAATACAGTTGTTCTGGATCCAGACCACATCCGCATGACGGATGATCTGCTGATTGAACGCCGCGTTTTCTACATCCACAAAACGAACCGTTGGCAGCATGGGCTTAATCACCTTAAGGAAGCTTTCGTGCCCGCCGAACACAACGGTGCGGCGTCGCGTTTGATAGGGATAGGCAATATGGCTTTCAGTTTTTTCTTCGCTGGACGGAATCTCCTGCCTGTTAAATAATAATTCCCGTAAGTCTGCCAGCTCCCTGTGCTCCATCCGGAAGTGTTTCAATTCCCGTTCCGCTTCAGCCTGCCTGCGAGCTGCATCGCGCTGGGTCTCAGCCAATTCTTCCCGCAGTTTTTTTATTTGTTTTTTAGCTGCGTCCAGTTCGGTCTTCGTCTTTTGCAAATCGATATCAATATCGGATTCTTCTTCCCTTTCGCTTTCATCATTTTCATATTCCCGCGTTACGTCTTCCTGTGTTACGTCTGCCTCGCCTTGTTGCCCGTATTTGGCAATCTCTTTTTTCAGGCTGTCTATCGCATGAGTAAGGCTTTCCTGTTCCTTTTCCAGTTTCGCTTTTTCTGCCTCTTCCTCTTCTTTAGAATCGTAATGCCGCGGGCGCCGATACAGTTTTGCCTGGAACGAATGCAAAAACATAAGCTCCGCCATATCTGAAAGCTTGCAGGCTTTGGCCTCTTCCATGCCGTCTTCGATCATCTGCTCTCTTTCTGTTTCAAAGGGATGCAGCCCCACCGGCGGAACGTAGCGGCAGAGACGGTAAACAACTTGCGCCAGGTTCAGGCCCTTATGTTTTTCATGGTAATAATCAATTTTCTCAGGCGGCGTTTCTTTTTCCATCCATCCGTTGCAATTATATTCCAGGCCGTCTAACCATGCTTCAAACTGTTCGTCAGTCCACTCATTCCAGTCAATATACCAGGGAAGCATCTGCTGGGCAAAAAAGACCAGGGACGAACCGGAACGCATCAGCCATGGCGCGTCATCCCCGCTGTCAATTAAATGGATCAACGCAAAACAAATCTCAAAAGGATCTTCCACCATAAAGTTGGCCAGCGCGTCCGTCATTTCACGACTTCCGGTCTCTTCTAAAATTTCTTTTTCATCCATCCGGATCAAAAGATCAAAGTCATTCGTATATTTCCGAATACGGGAAACAACGTTTTGCCCTTCTCTTGCCAGAGTCCGCGTTGGAGAATCGAAGAAAGGTCCCGGCTGTTCAAACCAGTTTTCATCGTCAATCACCGGCTCGCCCCACAGGAGCTTCTTCATGGTATTAGGATTGTTAAAGTTGACGCCGTCCAACGGAGATTTCGCAAGGGGGCCTGCAGCAGGAGCATGCGACTCTTTGCCTTCTGTGGAAGAGAATAACGCCCTGGCGCCAAGAACCGCATCTTTCAGTTGCCCCGCGGTGCGCATCAGTTCCCTGTCGAGACAGCCCTGCCCTTTCATATTTCGCTCAGCCAGTTCCCAGACTTTTGCTTTGAAGGTTGCGTCTGCCTTTTTGACTTCTTCTTCCGGAATGAGGGCAATCAACCGGCAATAGCGCCCCGTCGGCGCCACGCCTCTGGCGTTTTCCTCTGTAATAATAGCCGGCGTTTTATACCGTTTCATAATGGCATTGACAACAGCTTCAATCAGTTCGTTGTCATAACAGGAATGATGAAAATCCGGCGGCACGGCGGCAATTTCAAAATCAATTTCATAATCCGCTGCTTGTAACAATTCTATTGCTTCTTGCAACTTTCCCGCCGCCCGCAGCCGATCCAGCATCCACAGCGCGGCGCCGACGCGGATATCCTGCATGAAGTCTATTTCATTGTAGTTGTTGACAGGATTCAGCTCATGATGCGTAAAACTTTCCGCCACCGAACGCAGGCCAAAAGACGCAAACTCCCTCTCCGCCCGCTCCAGTGAATGCAAGACTGCATGCTTTCTTCTTTTACCGTAAATGCCATTTAAATAGGAGTTTCCAATCAAGTCATACCTCTGGCTTGCATGGCTCGCAAACTCCCGGCAGGTTTTTTCCACATACCGGCGTTTCTTTGTCGGCGTGCTAAGATCCGGAACGACCAATATTTCATCTAAATCGTTTTTCATAATGCAGTAATGATTTGCCTCCTCAAAATCTTTTTTCTTTTTTGTGCGTATCGAAATAGCGCCAAGCTATTTCTTCACTTTCTGTATTCCATCATTCATTTTAATGCTTTTCTTTATTCTTTTCTCCCAAACATTCCTGGCAGCAACAGAAGAAAACTTACCGCCACCGCAAGGAACATGGGCTTCACCGGCGTCTGCAAAATGGTTGCGGCAATAGCGACCAGTGTGCTTGCCGCCATGGAAAGAATCACCCATTTCCCACTGACACATTTCGGTCTGAAGACGGCCAGCGTCAACGGCAGGAAGATGCCGCCGCCCCGAAGTCCCATGGAAAGATAATTCCAGAACAGGATCTGCGTATCTTTATAGATAATGGAAAATACACAGCCGATGACCATGATCAGCACAACAGTGAAACGATTCAGTTTCAGCAACGTGCTGTCTTTTTTTATCTCCAACAGCGGCGCCAGAATATCTTTGGAAATAATGGTTCCCATGCCTAAGGACTGCCCGCCGATGGAACTGATCAGGGAGATGATGATGCCTCCCATTGCCATGCCCCCGATCAGGGCCGGCTGATGATGCAGCAGGTAGGTCGGAAGCACCAGCAACGGAAGCACATCCGGTTCCGCCACGTGCATATACATACCTATCATGGCGCAGGGCAGGCCTACCGGAATCGCAACCAGCGCGGCGGCAAAGGCACCGTAAGCAGCCGTTTGCGGATCTTTGGCGGAAAACAGCGCCTGGATATAAGTCTGGGTACAGATTATCCCTACAAAAACAGAAAGCAGGTTCGACGCCGCATTACCGGTCCCGTTCCCCACCAGGCTGAACCAGGGAAAATCAGGAAGCGCCGCACCGATCGCCGGATCTGTATGGATTGCCCAAAATGCGGATCCGCCTGCCAGAAAAAGGCTGGCAAAGAGAATGATCATTTTCAGGATGCCGCCCACCCCTGCGCTTTTCATACCGCCGAAAAATACATAACAGGCAACCAGCAAAATTAAAATCAGCGCTGCCGTCCACATGGATACGCCAAAGACTGCGCAGATGATTCCGATTCCCGGCAGGCAGCTGGACACGACGCTGAAAAAAATACCAATCGTTGTCACCCAGCTGGCAATGGAACCGGTTGTCTTGCCGTAGTTCAGCACAAGGTACTGGGAAATGGTTTCTAATCCCGTTTTACGCAACGGGCGAGCGTACAAAAAGCCCATGACGATAAAAGTGATTCCGCTGGCCAGCGTAAACCACCAGGCTGAAAGGCCTACCGTCGACGCCATCTGCGCCGTACCTACAGTGGCGCCGCCCCCGATGACAGTTCCGGCAATGCTGCCGGCTACTAAATGGAATCCGGCAGAACGTCCGCCCAGACTGTACCCTTCCGCGCTTTTTACCGCCCCGGCAGCATAAATGCCGCCGAAAATTACAACAGCAATTGTCAGCAGCATAATAATCATATGGAGAAAAGAAATATCTAATTGCAAAGGAAAGGCCTCCCGTTTAATTTTTTAGCGGTGCAAAACATTCGCGCCGCTTTCAAACAAAATTCTGTTGCGAATCACAATATTCATTCTTTCCAGGCCTGGTAAATACCTTCTGCCCGTCGCTGGGTCGCCGTTTTGGAAATATAAGTCCCTTCAATCACAGAAAATCCCCTTCGTTCTATGGTCTTCTTCAGGTAATTTTTAAAGGGACAGGGCAGCCGGTGATGATTCTCCGTACAGATGCAAGTGGAAAGATGAATGACGACGTCCTCTTTCTTTTCGTCATTCGCTGCCAGCCGCTTTTCCAGATTTTCAATTTTTACGTCAATCCCAGCGCCGCAGCAACCGCCGCAGTTAATAGCCATATAGCGGGTGTCTGCCGGATAAGCTTCCATCTTCCCGCTGCGTTGGGTAAACGCTTTCATGCAATTATATCCGGAACAGCGCCGGGTCACCAGTTCGCACTGGACGATGACAACCAATTTTGACATGGTTACCCCTCCACTTTCTTATATTCAAATTTATTGTCCGCAAGATCCCGTACGTCCATGACGGCTTCCGGTTCGCCGAACAGGTAACGTTCCTTCACCCTGAAGACGCGACCGTCTTCCAGCAGCAGATCCGTGTTTTCCCGTCCGCTGCAGCGAAGCCTCGTAAACATGCTGCCCGCAGGAAGAATAACTTTCTTCCCTTCTTCTTCTCTGGCGTTTCTGCCGGCAAACAAAAGCACCGTGCTGGCTTTTGTGGTAACAAACTTCTGTTTTGCATCGGCTGCCGTGCAATACCGGTACCCTTCCGGGTCGTTAGGCGCGGGAGCCCCCCGTTTCCCTACGTGATACCGCAGTTCCGCGGCCGCTGGTCCCAGCACATGGATGCCGATTCGTACCGGAAGCTGCTTCGGGTCTTTGGGTTCTTCATAAAAATGAAGCATGGTATTGTCTGAAGCGGCAACATATTTTTCTCCAAGTTCCAGGAAGTTCAGGTCGCCGTATTGATCGCCGTAAATGTACAGATAGTCTTTCCCATTGGCACGAATCAGATACGGGACGCGGTATTGCGCCCGCAACATGTCAGCTTCCCGGTCAATTTTATTCCAGATCAGGCGGCTTTTGCCGTAGTCTCCGGCCAGCCCTTTTTTCAGCGTAAGGGAAAAGGGAAACTGTTCCTGTCCCCGCACAATGGTATAGCGTTTATTCGGTTCCAGCCTTACTACAAATTCTTCCGGCTGTGCAGCATAATCAATCACAACTGGTTTTTCCTGCGCCCCTCCGTTACAGCCAAAAAAGAACAAGGTTAACAGGCCGATAGAAATAAGCCGAACCGAATGCTTCATAACCCGATTGAGTTTCATGAGATTCTGTCACCTCCCGGATATGAAATGATGATCTGTCGTTTGTTCCTATTATTGTATCACAGGATGTTCCGGTAACGCCATAATAAAAATGCCTAAGTGCGTTCTATTTTAAAAAATATAATGCAAAAGACACATTTAAGGAAACGCTGATACTTTCTGTTTCATCTTTGACAAAAGTTTATCAAAGCAGGGATTTTTAGTGCAATTACATAAAAAAAACATGGTTAGTTCTACAAAAGGAAAGATACTTGTGATATAATTTATACAGTAATATGCTGTGCGTAAAATTGCGGACAGAAGCGCAGTGCGACTGTGGTTCTTTACCGTCACAGCGATGTAAAAGGGGGAAGAAAGTTATGATGAAAAAATTTGTAAGCGCTGCAATGGTCGCGGCTCTGGCTCTGAGTGTCGCAGCCTGCGGAGGAGGGGACAAAAAAGCGGACGCCCCGAAAGACGGAGCGAAACCGGCTGCTACCGCCACTGCCAAGGTTGATCGCAGCAAAGAATTTATCACCGTGCTGACCGGTCCTACCAGCGGTATTTACTTCCCGATTGGCGGTGCTTTCTCCAAGGTTGTCGGTGAAATGGGATATAAGACCAGTGCGACGGCGACCGGCGCTACCGGCGAAAATATCAACGCCATCCTGACCGGAAAGGGCGAACTGGCCATTGCCATGTCCGACTCCGTTATCCAGGCAGTAGAAGGTTTCGGCGCTTATGAAGGCAAACCCAAAGCGACCGACCTGCGCGCCATGATGGGCCTGTGGCCGAACGTAGTACAGATCGTTACTACCTCTGACTCCGGCATTAAAACTTTCAAAGACATTAAAGGCAAACGCGTTGGCGTTGGCGCTCCCAACTCCGGCGTAGAACTGAATGCCCGCATGATCTTTGAGGCAAACGGCATGACCTATAAAGACGCCAAAGTTGACTACCTGTCTTACGGCGAAGCTATCGACCAGATGAAGAACGGCCAGTGCGATGTGGCATTCGTTACCTCCGGTCTGGGCAACGCTACCATCAAAGAACTGGGCACCACTAAGAAGATCGTGTTCGTACCGGTAGAAGGCGATGCGTTGAAGAACCTGACAAAAAAATATCCGTTCTATGTTGAATGGAAGATCCCGAAAGCAACCTATGGCACGGACGCAGACACCACCACCGCAGCCGTTATGAACATCATGCTGGTATCCAAGAAGTTACCGGACAATGTTGTATACGATCTGCTGGACGGCTTCTACTCTGAAAAAGGTCTGGCTACCATCGGCGCATCCCATGCAACCGCAAAACGGGAGATCAAACTGGATACCGCGCTGCGCGGCATCAAAGGCACCTCTGTTCAGCTGCATCCGGGCGCAGAAAAATTCTACAAGGATAAAGGCATCCTGAAATAATGTTGCAAAAAAAACAGGAAAGCGAAATGCTTTCCTGTTCCGCAAAAGGATTTGTCCTGTAAAAAACTGACTAGCACTGACCGCATTGGAGCGGCAGTAAAGGCATTACAATAATGAAGAAAAAATACTTGAAACTTTTTGCCGTATTTTTTCTTGTTCTCGCTTCTTTGTTTGTGTTCAATGAATATTCGGCGCAGACCGTGCTCCGGATTTATGATTACGAGACGAAAGAGATTTATGTTGAAGTTCCGGCCAAAGAAGGCGACAAGCTTTTCTTTGGCTGGATTCATTCATGGGAGAAAATCCCCTGGCATGAGTATTACCATATCGATGCCAGTCATGACCTGATTCTGGACACAATTGCCTTCCCTGCTTTCGGGGCTGGGATTCCGGAGAACAAGGGAACCAAAGTCTGGATTGACAACGGCATGATCTATATGGGTAATATCAACCAGGTATTTCATGAGTTTACCTGGATCAATTCACACTTTGCCACCCGCGACATCAAACTGAACGGTCAGCTGATCGCCCGGGGGGAAACCCTTCCCGAACACACCCGTGTAAATCTGGCAATCGTGAAAAGGAGGTTCTTCGATGGAAGAAAAAAACATTCCTAACACAAATGAAAATGAATTATTAGACGCAAAAGCACAAAAGGAACTGGAAGCCAAGTCCCAGGAAATTGTAAAGAAGCTGGATAAAGAATCCGCTACCCGAAAATTTACCGGGAAGATGGCAAAATTCTTTTACATTCTCTGTCTCCTGGTTTCAGGTTATCATCTGTACACGGCTTCTTTCGGACCACCGGTTACGCTGGTGCACCGTTCCCTGCATGTGGCGATGATCACGGCCATGGGTTTTCTGATGTATCCCTTCGGAAAAGGATCGGACCATTCCAAACCGTCGATTCTGGACTGGTTTCTCGCCTTCCTGTGCTTCACTGTTCCCTTCTATATCTGGAATGATTATCTTGGCGTTGTAGAACGGGCCGGTAATCCAAACCAGACTGACCTGATCATGGCCACCATGCTGGTGGTGCTGGTGCTGGAATGTTCCCGCCGCGTCACCGGCAATGCGCTGACGATCCTTTCAATCGTATTTATCATCTACGGACTTTTCGGCAGAGAATTTCCCGGCATGTTCATGCACCGTGGGTATGACTGGCCTTCCCTTTCCAACCATTTCTTTGCCAACACGGAAGGAATTTACGGCACATCGGTCAGCGTAGCGGCCAGCTATATCTTCCTGTTCATCCTGTTCGGCACCGTTATGCATAAGTGCGGCATGGGCCAGTTCTTTAACGACATTGCCCTGGCGCTGGCCGGACATACCAAAGGCGGCCCGGCTAAGGTTGCCGTTATTGCTTCCGGCTTCCTGGGTTCTATTAACGGTTCCGCCGTGGCCAATGTAGTTACGACAGGTACCTTCACCATTCCGTTAATGAAAAAGACCGGTTATTCCAAAGAGTTTGCCGGCGCGGTGGAAGCGGCCGCTTCCGTCGGCGGACAGCTGCTGCCTCCCATTATGGGCGCTGCTGCCTTCATCATGGCGGAAATGATCAGCGTGCCTTATTCCAATATTATTACCTGGGCCGCGATTCCCGCTCTGCTGTACTATCTCAGTATCATCATCCAGGTCCATCTGCGCGCCTGCAAGGACGGACTGACGGGCCTGCCGAAAGATAAATTGCCGAAGACCGGCGATGTCATGGCAAAGCGCAGCCATCTTTTGATCCCTGTCATCTTCCTGCTGTACATGCTGTTCTTCTCCGGCACTACGGTCATTTATTCTGCAGTCCTTACGATCCTCGTCACCATCGTGGTATCTTTCTTCCGTAAGGAAACGCGCATGTCGCTGAAGGATCTGCTGGATGCGCTGGCAGACGGCGCCAAACAGACCGTTTCCGTAGCGGTAGCCTGCGCCTGCGTGGGCATTATCATCGGTGTCTGCTCCAAGACCGGTTTTGGCCTGACCATGGCCAACACCATCATTTCCCTGGGACAGACCAGCATTCTCTTTACGCTGGTATTTACCATGATTACCTGCATGATCCTGGGTATGGGCCTTCCTTCTATCCCGGCCTACATTATTACGGCAACCATCGCGGCTCCGGCGCTGGCAAAACTGAACATTCCCGCCGGCGCGGCGCACATGTTCTCTTTCTATTATGCCATGTTTGCAAACCTGACGCCGCCGGTAGCGCTGGCATCCTTTGCTGCCGCCGGACTTTCAGGAGGCAACCCCATGATGACAGGCGTAGCTTCTGTAAAACTGGCCATCGCCGGTTTCATTGTTCCGTTCATGTTCGTCTATTCCCCGCAGCTGATGCTGATCAATACCACGCTGGCGGAAGGACTGTTAACCGCTGCAACAGCCTGCGTAGGCGTATTCCTGATTGGCACGGCTGTTGAAGGTTACATCTACACCCGCATGCCGGTCTGGCTGCGCATCATTGCGGCAGCCGGTGCGTTGCTGCTGATGAAACCGGGCATTGAGACAGACGTAATCGGCGTCGCTGTACTGGCGTTGGTACTGTTCCTGCAGAAGAAACGAGAAAAGGCAGAAATGAAATCAAAGCCGTAACCATGGAACATACATTTTGTTCTCAAATGTGCGACAAATTCTCTAATATACGATAAGGCCAATTGTCCTCTGTAATAAATTAACAATTCAAAACGAAAACCGATCCAAAAAAATCCCTGAAGCTGTGAATGTATTTTACCAATCACGCTCCAGGGATTTCTGATTTGTTATTAAGGAACCGCTGATTAAATATGTCCCGCCAGCAAAAAGCGTTTTACCGTACCGGCTATGTCCTCTGCTCCTAAAATTCCACTGACCACCGCAGCACCATCGGCTCCTGCCGCCAACACCTGCGGATAATTCTCCGCTGTAATGCCCGCAATCCCCACGATCGGAATTTTGACAGCTTCACGTATCGCTTTCAGCCCATCAAGGCCTAACGGTACCGTATCCTTTTTTGTGTTTGTACTGAATACTGCGCCGCAACCTAAATAATCTGCTCCTGCGGCTTCGGCTTCCAGTGCTTCCTGCACACTGTGCGCTGTTGCGCCGATAATAAAATCATTCCCTGCCAGCTTTCTTGCTTCGGCAACAGGCAGGTCATTCTGTCCAAGATGTACGCCGTCTGCTCCGGACAGTAACGCAATATCGAGTCTGTCATTAATGATCAGCGGCACATGATAGCGATGACACAAAGCTTTTAACTCACGCGCTTTGCGCAACATGTTTTTCCCCAGACCTGACTTATCGCGATACTGTACCAATGTGACCCCGGAATCCAGTGCTTCTTCCACCGCATTCAAAAGAGTCCGCTGCACAAGGCACGATTCATCCGTTACCAAATAAAGACGCAAATCGAAACTTTTCATAATTCTTCTTTGTATAAAATATTATGGCTGATTAACTGGTTTTGTTTAGACGTTATTTACGCATTACTTTGACATCAATTAAATCTTTTAATTTTATATTTTGATTTTAAAATTTGCTGTAAATCCATTTTTAATTTGCTTTTTCCGGATTTAGATTGTCCATAATCAGGTTCCATTTTGTTACCACATGGTATAATCCATCTATTAATCTTATCTTGAACATGCCCGGCCCGTCCTTCTTTTCCAGAAGACCTGCCGCCAGTTCCGCCGCCTGCCCCATGATGATAAGCCCCAGCATAGCGCCTGTCATGGCTTCCCCGGCAACTGCAACACAGGCTGCAACAATGCTCGTCGTCATACATCCGGCTCCAACGATCCGCTCCATCAGCGGATGTCCTCCATTGATCATCAGCGCCCGTTTTCCGTCACTGATATAATCTACCGCCCCGGTCATGGCAAAGATACAATGATACTGCTGCGCCGCATCCTTCACAAGCTTCAGCGCTTCTCCCTGGCTGGGCGCAGTCACTGAATCCACGCCGCGTCCATCCGCTTCCTGCTCCAATAAGGCTTTACACTCACTGTAATTCCCGCGAACTACGGTAATATTGCCTGATTCAAGTAATTTAATGGCAAACTCCAGCCGCATGTTGCTGCTCATCACGCCTACCGGATCCAGTATAACAGGAATAATCCCTTCACTGGCTGTAGCTGCCGCCTGCTCCATCGCTTCCATGTGGCTTTCATTCAGCGTTCCCAGATTTAAAACCAGCGCATCGCTGCCTGCTGTAATTTCCGCCGCCTCTTCCGGCGCATCCGCCATCACAGGCGACGCCCCGACTGCCAGCGCGGCTCCTGCGCAATCGTCGGCAGTAACATAATTGGTAATGTGATGCAATACAGGTTTTGTGCTTTGCAGATCTTCGATAATCTGTTTAAAGTCACCTTTCATATTCATTCTTCAAAAATACCTGCTTTCTTATATAGATCAACAAAGTGATGCGTCGGGCCGTGTCCTTTGCCTAATGCAATACCATGCGCAATAGCCGTCGTCACATATTTTTTCCCTGACTGCACTGAATCCAAAAGCGACATGCCTTTGGCCAGATTGGATGCCAGCGCGCTTGACAAGGTGCAGCCGGTTCCATGCGTATGTTCCGTCTTGATTCGTTCTCCTGAAAGCCAGATACCTTCTTTTCCGTCAGAGAGAAAATCGTCTGCCTTTCTCCCCTCCAGATGACCGCCTTTTACAAGTACAGCTTTTGCCCCCATTGATAAAATCGCAGTTGCTGCCTTTTCCATATCACCTTCCGTTTTTATGGAAAATCCACAGATTGCTTCCGCTTCCGGAAGATTGGGAGTCAAAAGTGTGGCCAGCGGCAACAGTTCCCGAATCAGCGTATCGCATGCAGCCGGCTGTAATAACGGATACCCGCTCTTGGAAATCATGACGGGATCGATCACTACTACCGGAGGCTTCCATTTTTTTAATCCTTCCGCAATCGCACGGATACTTGCGCTGCGGGATACCATGCCAACTTTTACCCCGTCCACCCGGATATCGCTGAATACTGCATCGATTTGAGCCGTGATCATATCCGGGGTCATATCCTGTACCAGCGTTACGCCGCAGGTATTTTGCGCCGTCACCGCTGTAATTACACTCATGCCAAACACCCCATGAGCGGCAAATGTTTTCAGATCCGCCTGGATACCGGCGCCACCGCTGCTGTCGCTGCCGGCAATAGTCAGTAAATGCTTCATATTTCAATTACCCGTCCGTTACAGCGCTGCTTTCACCATTTCCGCAACATTTTTGGCAGTAATTCCGTACCGTTCCATTACGATGCTGCCGGGAGCAGACGCACCAAATCGATTGATTCCGAGCACCCTGTCTTCTCTTCCTGTATAGCGGGTCCAGCCAAGCGTCACACCTGCTTCCACAGCAAACGTGGGTACAAATCTCGGCAATACGCTTTCTTTATAGGCATCGCTCTGCTGTTCAAACACTTCTACAGACGGCATGGAAACGACAGTAATTTCGATTCCTTTTTCTGCCAGCAGTTTCTGCGCCTCCAACGCCACTTTTACTTCCGAGCCGGTAGCGATCACAACAGCTTTTGCCATTTCTTTAGACGGGCTCAGCACATAACCGCCCTTTAATGCACCTTCGTGTACCGCTTCCGCATATTCGTGCAGCACAGGCAGATTCTGCCGGCTCAGACACAACGATACAGGTCCGTTTTTGCGCTCAATGGCATACTTCCAGGCAGCAGCTGTTTCCAGCGCGTCAGCCGGACGAAATACAACCGAGTTGGGAATCATACGCAGGCTCATGACCTGTTCAATCGGCTGATGCGTAGGACCATCTTCTCCAACAGCAATGCTGTCATGGGTAAAGACAAAAATGGACTGTATCTCCATCAGCGCCGCCATACGGATGGTCGGCCGCAGGAAATCGGAAAAAACAAGGAACGTAGCGCCATACGGAATCAGCCCGCCATGGACAGCCATACCGTTTACTATGCAGCCCATGCCATGTTCCCGGACACCAAAATGGATATTGCGTCCGCTTCGTTCTTCTTTGCTGTAATAATCGCAGGATTTCATTACTGTTTTATTGGAAGGGCCAAGATCGGCGCTGCCGCCAACCAGTTCCGGCACAAGTTCCGCAAGTTTCTGCATTATGTCTCCGGAAGCGCCACGGGTCGCAACAGACTCTTTTCCTTCAAATAAAGCTTCCAGCGTTTGCAGATCCACTGTCCTCTTTCCGGATAAGGAGGCCAGCAGTTCCGTAACCAGTTCCGGATACGCTTTCCCGTATTCTTTCAAGCATTCATTCCAGTCTGCTTCAGCTTTTGCCAACTCGTCCAGCTTTTCGGCAAAGTGCTCTTTCACGTCATCCGGCACAATAAAGCTCTGTTCCGGATCCCAACCGGCTTTTTCTTTCGTCGCTTTCAACGCGTCATCGCCCAACGGCTCCCCATGGGCAGAAGCGCTGTCCTGTTTCGGGCTGCCAAAGCCAATATGTGTACGGACAATGATCAGGCTGGGATGTTCCGTATCTGCCTGCGCCTCTTTCACTGCAGCTTCCAACGCCGCCAGATCTTCAGAACTTTCAACCCGTAATACCTGCCAGCCGTAGGCTTTGAACCGCGCTTCCACGTCTTCGGTGAAAGCAATAGAAGTTTCCCCTTCAATCGTAATCTTATTGTCATCATACATATAAATCAGTTTCCCCAGCCCAAGCGTGCCGGCCAGAGATGCAGCTTCCGAAGCCACGCCTTCCATCAGGTCGCCGTCGGAAACGATACCGTAAGTATAATGATCTATGATTTTAAAATCCGGTTTGTTATATTTTGATGCCAGCATGGTCTCTGCCAGCGCAAAACCTACGCCCATGGAAAACCCGTGGCCTAACGGGCCAGTCGAAACATCCACGCCGGGCGTAACGCCGTATTCAGGATGTCCCGGAGTACGGCTTCCCCACTGGCGGAATTCCTGCAGATCCTGTAACGAAACTTCGTAACCCGCCAGGTGCAGCATCGCATATAACAGCGCCGATCCATGACCCGGCGAAAGAACAAACCGGTCCCGGTTAAACCATTTGGGGTCTGCGGGATTATACCGCATAAACTTATCCCAAAACGTATACATCAGCGGTGCGGTCCCCAACGGAAACCCCGGATGTCCCGAATTCGCCTTCTGTACTTCGTCAGCCGCTAAGAAACGCAATGTCTGGATACATGCTTCATGAATTGTTCCCATTTTTGCCTCCCGGAATGTTAAGGAATTAATTTGTTTTCAAGTATTCTTCCAAATTGCTTTATGACTCTTCAATTATACCATCTGTCTTTCAATAATTCCATAAAAAAATTACCTGCCGTAATAAAACAGCAGGTAATTTATCGTTAACAGGGGATTATTATGCTTCGTCCTTCTTGGAGTCTGCAATAATCTTTTCCGCCATCTTGGCCGGAACATCTTCATAATGGTCAAATTTCATTTCAAAAGTGCCCATGCCCTGAGTGATGGCGCGCAGGTCAACCGCGTACTCCATGATTTCTGCGTAAGGAACCTGGGCTTCTACCCGGCTGATACCTTCTTCCACGCTCTGCATGCCAAGGATGCGTCCGCGTTTGGAGTTCAGGTCGCCGATTACATCGCCCATCATGCTTTCCGCGCAGAGGACATACAGATTGTAATAAGGTTCCATCAATACCGGCTTGGCTTCCTCCATCGCTTTCTTGAATGCGATACTGGACGCAGTTTTGAACGCCATTTCCGAAGAATCGACCGGATGATAAGAACCGTCCACCAGAGTAATGCGGACATCCACTACGGGATAACCGGCCAGAACGCCGTGCTGCATGCACTCCTGCATTCCTTTTTCGACAGCCGGAATATACTGACGCGGAACAGCGCCGCCAAAAATCTTATCTACAAATTCAAATCCGCTTCCCGGCGGCAGGGGTTCCATATCGATCACTACATCGCCATACTGGCCGTGACCACCGGACTGTTTCTTATGTTTGCCCTGTACATGCGCTTTGCCGCGGATGGTTTCACGATATTCAATCTGCGGTGCACGCAGGTCTGCTTCCACGCCGAATTTCCGTTTCATCCGTTCCATTATGATTTCGATGTGCTGGTCGCCCATGCCGCTGATCAGCATTTCTTTGGTAACAGCATTACGGCTGACGATGATGGTCGGATCTTCATCCATCAGACGGCTCAGCGCATTGGAAATCTTGTCTTCTTCGCCTTTCTTCTTCGCAAAGATAGCACGCGTATACATCGGCAGCGGGAACGCGATAGGCGCAAACAGAACCGGATTATTCTTATCGCTCAGGGTATCGCCGGTCGCCGTAAACTGAAGCTTGGAGGTTACGCCAATATCGCCTGCGGTAATTTCCGGCATTTGGATCTGCGATTTTCCGCGCATGGTAAATACGCTGGCAATACGTTCTTCTTTTTCGCGGCTCGCATTGTAAACCATGCTGTCTGCCTTGATCGAACCGGAGAATACGCGGATGAAGCTCAGACGCCCAACAAACGGGTCGGACGTCGTCTTGAATACCAGCGCCGCCATAGGCGCACCGGCATCGCGGGTCACTTCTTCGCCGGTAGCCACATCGGTAACTTTATAGTCGTTCAGGATAGCCGGATAAGTATAGTCGATGATCGCATTCATCGTACGGCCCAGTCCGATATTCTTTGTTGCGCTGCAGCAGATCATCGGGAAGATGATCGCCTGTCGGATGCCCTGGATCAGGCATTTTTTAATTTCTTCATCAGAAATCGTCTCGCCTTCCAGATACCGCATCATGCAGTCGTCATCTGCTTCCACGGCAGCTTCGACCATCTTTTCGTGCATTTCTTCCGCATAGGCTTTCAGGTCGTCCGGAATTTCAATTTCGTCGGAACCGTTCCCGTTTTTCCGATAGGCTTTCATCTTCACGCAGTCAATAACGCCTTCAAAGTTTTCTTCCTTGCCTAACGGAAGTTCCAGCGGCAATACTTTCTTGCCGAATTTATGGCGCAGATTTTCCAGAATGCTGTCAAAGTCAGCATTTTCACGGTCCATCTTGTTCACCAGGATAATGCGGGGCAGATGCGCTTCTTCCGCCAGTTTCCAGCACTGTTCCGTACCAACCTGTACGCCTGCAGTCGCATTGATTACGATCAGCGCGCTGTCAACAGCGCGGAATGCGCCTTTCACTTCCGCTACGAAATCCGCAAA